>JAVBJR010000098.1:0-11776 GCA_031546965.1 Dysgonomonas sp. | reverse complement strand
AGTGACAGTGTCAGTGACAGTGACAGTGACAGTGACAGTGACAGTGACAGTGACAGTGACAGTGACAGTGATAGGATAGTGTCAGTGCTGGGAGAACGGCGGCAATACGAGACGGGTAGATGTAACAGGAGTGCGCAGTAGAACATTACAGCGGACAAATGTTTATAGCTATTTAAAATATGTATTGAATGTACCCCCTTTGTATACCTTAGGGTATGAAATAAAACAAACAACAATTTCAGGTATCCTATGTTGCTCCCTCCCATCATCCCTTAGTCGACAGCCTTATCAGGGACACACACCTACGGAACTGTCATGCCGGTGGACAGATTGTTATGACCAAGCTGAGGGAAAAGTTTTGGCTTATTCATAGTCGAAAAGCTGTTCGCAGAGTGCTAGGCAAATGCCAGCGATGCCGCAGGTATGCCGGGAAAGCGATGAAGACAGAGCCAGCCCCACTTCCTTTAGACCAGGTGAAAGATGCAGCAGTTTTTGAAGTGACGGGGATAGATCTAGCTGGACCACACTACCTGAAAGACAATAGTAAGGTGTGGATAGTGCTGTTTACTTGTGCCGTATATCGAGCTGTACACCTGGAACTGGTGGCATCACTTAGCACGGTAGGCTTCTTGCAGTCCTTACGTAGATTTGTAGCCAGGAGAGGGAGACCCCCAGTGATATATTCCGATAACGGGACAAACTTCGTTGTAACAGACAGTACCTTTAGGGCGCTAGATTGGACTCGTATCAAAGCCGAGTATGGTGTGGATCTCATTCAGTGGAAATTTAACCCGCCGACTGCAGCGTGGTGGGGCGGCTGGTGGGAACGGTTGATAGGAATGGTAAAAGGATTGCTGCTTAGAGTCCTTGGAAGGGCTGTTCTACAGTACGAAGAGCTTTACACCGTTCTCTGCGATATTGAAGCTACTGTGAATGCGAGGCCTCTCACCTACCTAGCAGAGGACACTGATGACTTCACCCCACTTACTCCGGCCATGTTCCTGACAGGGATCCCCTGTAGTGAAGTTCCAGAGATGGATGCAGCTGAAAGGGATGGATTTGAAAGAAGGTTTCGTTATCGCCAGCGTTTGATGAAGGACTTGACAACTAGGTTCCGTCGGGAGTATCTCGGGATGTTGGTGCAACGTGGACACGAAGGGAAGATTCAGCCCATTAAAGTGGGGGACATGGTTCTTATTGGGTCCGAGACCAGGAAGCGACTCGACTGGCCCCTGGCGCAAGTTCTTGAGTTGTTACCTGGACAAGATGGGCATGTGCGCGTAGTGAGAGTCAAAACGGCCAGTGGTGAATTACTCCGCCCTAGTGCAGAAGCTCTACCAGATGGAGGCGAGTGCAGATGAAGTACCAATGTTCCAGAGGGAAGCAGAGCTGATACACCGTCGGGAAATAGTACCAGAGTACAGTGCGACAGAGGCACCGGAGCTCAGCGCTGATGGATCGACAAGAGCCCACGCAGCTGAGATGCCCGAATCCAGCCCCGATGTGATGCAAGTGACTGGTTTGGGAAACGTCCGCATCCAGAGCCGGAAGGAATGTGCGAGAGCCCAAGCGATTTGGATTTGGTGATGGCAGTTGATTTGTGCGAGTTAGCGGAATTATTGTTTAGCCTGTATCCGATTTGATTTGAATTGTATGCGATGTAAATCAAATGGTGGGAGAATGTTGAAATTTGTATGGTTACCTGTCATATGTATTTTCTTATGATTTAACATGTTATATATAATATTTGGTTTAAACTTGGGACCAGGAAATGAATATGGTTTAAACTAGGGACCAGGAAATGAATATGGTTTAAACTAGGGACCAGGAAATGAATATGGTTTAAACTTGGAACCAGGAAAGGAAATTGTATGTACTATTTTAAGGACCAGGAAGTGTGAAACCAGATGTATGTCAACAAGGGCCATGGTTGTATTTTAAACTTCTTCCTGGTCGTATGTGGGACAAGTTCTCATTGGGCCTATAAATGTCCCTCCTTCAAGTGGGTGGTAAAAATGGCCAATCAAAGTTAATGTTAAAGGGAATGGGTGTGGTTAATAACAGAGTCAAGTCCGAATGATTTTAATGTAAAGTCAGTATTCTCCAAGTTTGCAGACAGTAAAGGACTTATACTTTTTCCACTGGTGTGTTTTATTCAGTTAAATCTTTAAGTTTTTGTGAGGGTCGTTGGTGGACTGCTCCCATAGGTAGAGCCTAACTTCAGGGGAAGTGAGGTGTCTGCATTTAACACATGATTTTCTCAATTTTGGAGGTGTGATAAAATACTTATGACAAAGGAATGCCTAGATGTATTTTTGAACATTGTGGAAATAAATGGACACAATTTACATCTATAATATTCAATATGTGAAGTCCCTAGGACATGAAAGGATTACATAGATTTATATTCTATATTTCAATATCCAGGAAAATCTGTCTCCTGAATTCAAAATGAACATAATATTTCTTAATTCATGACAAGTTGTAAAACCCTGCATATCAACGTTTATTTGGAATAGTTGGGAATGGTATAACTTCTATAAAGGACAATCAACTTGCTGAATTTATCTCAATATTAGACGTAGCCGAACAGCTGAATCACCAACTGCAGGACCATCTCGTAGAAAACGTCCTCCAAAGCAAAACTTTCTTCGTGCAAGATTGACATGTCTTTGCAGCCCCGATACAGAGGTGACATCCAGCAAATTAATGGCCGAACTCACTGCTGCTGGCTTAGGTCTGTACAAATAAAATAAAAACTAATCTCCAATTTTTACATGCATATTATTTACTTGCAGGCAATAGTCACGATCAGCTGTTCAGATTGCCGTTTAGCTGGACCAAAGAAAACTTCTGTGACTTTATAGAAAACAAGTTTCCACAACTGAGAGGTGAGGAGTTTGAAATGATGGAAGCAGGCGCTGACCACTGACTCGTGGCATTGCCATCCAATGTGTTATGCCCTAAAGAAATAAAAGCATGGAATATGCTAAATCGATCAGCATTATATACATATACGACCAACACGTAACATCTCATCAAAATGCAAAGAAATTGAAGATGGAGATGACAAAGATGTGAGTAAAAATCTTTATTTCATTTTGTCTTGCTGCATTCACATTGATTCCCTTTTGCTATTATGAAGGGAATAGTACAGTAGTTGATGCAACAACAAACGACTTCAGCACTGATGTATCTAATCCAGCAACTATTTGCACCATGTGCACAGTGTGTTGTTGCACAACAATGGAAGGAGACTTCTGTCTCATTTGCAGCAAAAATGAAGAATATAATACTTCCCTATTGGAAGACCGCAGAAAATTGGTGAATATTATTTTATTAACTGTCCTTATGATAATGTAATCTTATCCATTGATTAAATCTTTGAATTTTGCATTAGTCATCCAGAAGTGTTTCTGATTTAGGTGCCATCCACAAATCTTGATAACAATTTGAGGCAGGCATGGTATGGGAAAAATTATCACAATCTATCATGAGGTGGCAGGAAGTTTTGTAAACTTATCAATACACATTATTTTAAGCCTGGTTTTAGTCAAATTAAAGAAAACTATCAGAAAGTATACCAATGACAAGCCCTAGTGATTTCTGTGGGAGCAAATGACGAAATTATTATTGACGACGTAAATGCTTGGACTTTTCAAGTTATTGTTCGAATATGAATGTTATTACAAAAAATATCATGAATAAATTATGCCCACAATGAAACAAATAACAGTGATGTTGAGAAGGAAAACTTGTTTTCGAAGATCCTAATAAATTGAGAGGGTAGGCATGTAAAATATTAAATTATCGCATATTTATCACTAATGAGGCACGGGGGTAAAATTTCAATTTTTTGTTGTCCTAATTTGTGGATGGCCCCATACCGTCCTGGAGTATCAGTGTTTGTGATATGCAAACCAAAAGTGTGTCTGAATTGACCAAGGTTTGTGAGTCAAATTGATACCGAATACAATTGCTTCTTATGTTTACGAAATAATTTAACTATTGCAGTTACGACAACAACAATATTTAGATATAGCGCCAGAACCAGCTGATGGTTTTGTGGTGCGTTTTAGGATACCAAATGGCATCTTGTGCAACCGACGTTTCAATAGGCAGCAGCCATCAAAGGTAATGTTTATTTAAACTTGTTTAGCTAATGGTTGCTTGTAAATTTGGAAAGTTACATGTCATTTGTTGTTTTTTTAACAATTTGTACCTTATTTTTACCATAGATAGATTTCATAACCACTGTTCTCGCTTCATTACATGATTATAAGTGTATGTCTTCAGTCAGCTGTGAAAGAGTTTCTAACAAACCTTCTTGATCATTGGATGCAAAAAAGATGCAACTGCAGACTACAGCTGATTCTTGCCAGCCCGGCAAACTATCTCGACTATGACGTCAAATTCTCTTTGCCTGCGTTCATTGGGAATTTCCAGCAGCATGGTCATAACTGTAATTTGGGTAAGCATAACATGTTCTAGCATACTTCAGTTATTAATTGCACAACTACCCAGAAGACAACATTTGGGATGGCTCGGATTGCTATGACTCCTACTGCATAATCACGGAAAATGTTTCCATTGCTGATCGGGACAACCTACCCGACCTGGTTGAACAGGCTGACCTGCCTGACCTGTCTGAAATGGCTGACCTGGCTGACCTGCTTCCAGGGTTTGAGCATGATTATTAACATAATTAAGGTATTTAGAGTTAAATGAAAGTTTTTCAAACAAACGCATAGCACTGAACAAAAATAGCATCCTCGATGACTTCATAACCGCGTTTAAAGATAAATCCTTCATTGACCAGACCCTATCGTTTGTCACCCACGATGAATCCGGACAGGGCTAAGGTGGAGTTGCACAGCAATGTTTTACCCGCTTTTGGAGCGAACTGCAACAAAAATTTGGCCAAGGTATGCTAACAACAGTTCTTTGTGTATCGGTCCAGATGCCCGAATATAATTGGGAAACGGAGGATCCTCGCGAAAGAATATCTTGATTACGAGCTTTTGCCTGTGCAAATGAATGAGCCGCTCCTTGTTGCTTGTATCTGCGGATATGACAGTGTTGATTCTAATAACCTGATGGTTGCTATTGTAGTAAATATGCCCGAGTATGAAAACCAACTTTGTGAAAAGGCAAATAATGACGAGTTAGATTCTGATGAGGAAGAGCATTTCTCAGAATTAATAGATTCATACCAATGTGGCTTTATTCCTAAGAAAGGTTGTGGCAAGCTTGCACTACTCGATATTGCAAGTACCCGTTTCTTGCAGAGCACCAAGTGTGTCATTGATAATGTTCATAATGGTTGCTAACTTGTCTTGGGAAAAAGATTGCCTGCATTCGAATCTTTGCAGATCGTCTTAAAAAAGCAGATACCAACAACAAAATTGGTGCTCAACCTGTTCAAAAACGTCGAGGGTGTAAATAAGAAGCAATGTCAAACTCTCTCTTTCCTCAAGGAATTTATCCGGTCCTTAACACAGTCTAATTTAAAAAGATTTATTCGCTTGCTTACTGGTTCTCTTATCATCACTGTGGAGAAGAATAGCATAAACTTCATAGATGCCGCTCTGCCACAATTTTTTAGAACTTGCGGACCAGTGCTCGACTTGCCCATGTTCAAATCAAGCGAGGAATTGGCATATGTTTTTAGATCCATAATGGATGCTGAATCTTAGGATTTTAACAGACTGTAGGCAGAAGAGCCGAAGGGGTATGACATGAGTTAATATTTTTTGTATCATCCATGACTGGAAAAACTTGGGAAAAACACAACTGGTTAAAAAATGCGTCCTTCTTTCGTATTATTCAAGCTCATAAGAAAATTGTAAATGAAAGGGTGTGAAATTAACTTTGGAACAACCTTTCATTGACAATTATCTCTTGATCCTAATTCGTACACTCAATTCATTACTTTTGCGATATCATGAGAGGTTTATTAATTGTTTTTCTGCAATCGGCACAAGTTCACAAAAACTGCTGTCACAAAAACATTTATGCATTGCAATTTTTCGACGTGCCGATGAATCAGTTCAACCTCAATTTGTAATTTGTTTCACACGAAGGCGTTGACGTACAGCGACCGCGTGTCTCGAACGCTTACCAGAAAGTGATGATCCGTTGTTACGGGGTTCTCTACATCCGCATCGGGGGTACAGCTGCATGTCAGAGCGCCTTAGTATCGCATCGATGCGATGTGATGCCCGTCGCCGCCACCAAACAGCCGGCGTCGCCACTGTCGTCCTGCCCATCTCCTACAATCCCCTTCTCGACGCCGCTTGTGGGTTCGTTCCCTGCCGCCACCATGCTCCATGCTCGTAGCAACAGCAAAAGGCGCGGTCCATGGAGACCCTTCGTTAGGAGGTCAGCTTGGTTATCGTGCGTAGATACGTACACAAGTTTGACCAACTCCTTTTCCACCGCATCCCGTGAGATGTGGTGTCTTATGTCTATGTGTTTCGACCGTCCCTTGGTTATCTTATCGTTTGCGAACACCTTGGCAGACTGACTGTCACAGTAGATGATCGTAGGTCCACCCACCAGAGCATGTTGGCCAATTTGCATCAGGAGGGCCCGGTACCAAATCACTTCCTTTACGCAATCTGTCAGGGCCACATATTCTGCCTCCATATTGACGATGCCGCAGTGCATCCTTGCTTGGCCGACCTCCACACCGCTGGCGGTCCCATCCATTTTAGGCAATACCCGGTCTGGGACTTCAAATCTTCGTGGTCACCTGCCCAATCTGAGTAAACGAAAGCGCTGACAGTCTCCTTGCCGGCTCCCAACACCACCACATAGTCGATGGTCCCATGCAGGTACCAGAGGATACACTTCACGGCAGCCCAGTGCTCTCCAGATGGATTTTCATCGTACCTCCACATTTTCGACACCGCGAACGCAATGTTGGGGCGCGTCGCTTGAGCCAGGTAAACCAGACTGCCAATGGCCACTGGGTAATTTATTCCCTTTTCCATTCCCCCACTGGTGTTGAACTGTACTCTCGGGTCGATGGGGGTCGCCACACTCTTACACACTTCCATGCCGTACCCTTCCAGTTGCTCTCGTATGTAGTGGCTCTGATTTAGCTCCACCTTACCGTCGATTCCCCTTCTGATGTTTATGCCCAGCGTACGTGTCGCTGGCCCTAGGTCTCTGGAGGGGAAGGCTCTTGCAACGATACGTTTTATGATGCCAATGGCTTCGGCAACACCTGTGATCACACTGTCATCCACGAAGTCCGCCATGATCCCCTTTTGTTCTTCATCTTCGTTTCCGAGTGTGTAGACACACGGGTCTACACAGCATGCCTTCAGACCCAACGCCTTCAGGCGCTTGTCCATAGCCTCATTCCATGCCTTTCCCGACTGGTGCAATCCATATAAAGTCCGTTTCAGCTCATAGAATACCTCCCCATCGTGTGTGCCCTCATACCTCCTTGGGCATCGTATGTAGACCGGTCTTTCGAGAGTCGCGTTCAGGTACGCTGCCTTGAAGTCCATGTGGTGGATGTCCCATCTGTTGGCTGCCGATATGGCCACCACTACTTTTATGGCGTTCAGGCCCGTCACGGGTGCATAGTGGGCTCCTTCTTCCTCTTCCCGTCTCTGCGCACACCCCTGTGCCACCAACCGTGCCTTGTAGGTAATCACTCCCACGCCGCCCGTCTTCTTTTTCAGAACTCACTTGGTCCTGATGGCTCTTTCCGGTGGTGGCACCTGTCTTACAACTTTCCACGTTCCCCTTTCCTCTAGCGATCCATACTCCTCGTCGATGGCCCTTGACCATTCTTACGATTCATACCCGTTCATGGCCTCTTCATATGACGGGGCTCTATTGTCTGCTGCAGCCACTTGTGCATAACGTAGGGGCGGCTTGAGGGTGGCTCAGGGTCTCAGCTCACGAGGTGTGTCGACCACCAGGTGGTATGCTCTGATTCTTAGCACGTGTGGCATGTCAGCCACAGAGGGGTTGTCTGGGACCTGTCTGCTGCCAGCATCATGCACACCCCGTTCATATTCTTCCTCGTAGTCGTCGTCAGACACCTCTTCCTTGTCTTCTGCAACTTCAGTGTCTGCCTTCTCTTCGGCGACGGGAATGTACCTAAGCGCCTCGCTATCGCCTACTGACCAATTCTTGTCCGCGTAGAACTCAGTCTCCACAAACCGTGCATCCCTTGAAGTGACCACTAGTTTGTTTTTTGGATCATATATATGATATCCTTTTTGGTCTTCGGCATAACCCATCAAGGCTCCGGCCCATGCCGTCTCCTCCAACTTGGACCTATGAGGTTCGGGGATGTGGACGTACGTCAGACACCCAAAGGGCCTGAGGTATTTTACGGCGGGCGGGGCACCTGGTCCTTCAGTGCATCTGTAGGTGACCGGTTTCTGACATAACAAGCTGCCGTGACTGCCTCTCCCCACGCCTGTCCCCGGCGATCGCGCGCTGATCATCATCATCGTTCTTGCGGTATTCATCAAGGTCCTGTTGTACCGTTTGGCCACTCCATTCTCCTGTGGCATACCTGTGTTGGTTCTGTGGTGCCTGATTTCCTCCGTTTCCAGGTTGTCAGACAGTGCGGATGCCAAATATTCACCTCCGTTTGTCCGAGTGCATGGTCTTGATTCGTTTACCGGTTACGAGTTCCACTGCAGCCCTCCACTTGTTGAAAATGTCGGCGACCTCACTCTTTTGTTTCATCAGAATCACGAAGGCCTTTATAGACGTGTCGTCAATGAATGTCACGACATATCTTCTTCCGCCCAAAGTCTTCATGGGCATACGTCCGCAGACGTCACTGTGGCCCTTTAGTTGCCAGCACGTCCTGCTCACATTGTTGGGTGTTCCTAGGTATGGGTTGTCTCGTTGATTTCCCCCACATGCAGGCGTCGCAGATGCCTTCGAAGTTCCCCACGTCTATATCTCTGAAATCCCTAACCAGGTTCTCCTTGAGGAGGCGGCACATCCCCATTCGTCCCAAGTGGCCCTTGCGAGCATGCCACTTCTCTTCTTCAAGCAGTGTTGCTGTAGCCCCATTCAGCTCACCTTGAGGTGTCTTCCTCGGACCACGTACCTTATAAAGGTTAGTGCCCGTCCTTTCGGCCCACAGAATGATGTCAGCACCATGCTTGATCTTGCACCAACCGTCCGTGGTGGTTTCCATCGAGACGTCATGTCGCGGCATGGCTCCTGCCGATATCAGTGTGGTTTTCAAGGCCGGTACGTGCAGCACATCATGCATCCTGAATTCTTGTACGTCTCAACTTGCTATAACATCGCCTGCCGGCTATGGGACATACAGATGCATCTGCCAGCCTGACATCTTCATTTACCACCTCTCGGTAGGTGACAAATTAGTTTCGGTCGGGGCACATGTGTTCAGTCGCCCCACAGTCGACCAGCCATCTTCCCTCGGTCCAGCAAGTGTAGGCCGTTGCAACAGTTCGCCGAACGTGCAGCAGCTCCGCCTCTATCACATTTGCCGCCTTCCTATTTGTCGAGGAAGTGTCCTCAGCCGTGTCAGCTGGTCGGGGGACCCTCAGGTTCTTGCACCATCTGGAGATGTGTCCCGTCTCCTGGCAGTTGTAGCAGGTACGGTTATCTCGTCGGGGCCGTCGGTCGTCCTCTTGGCGGGGTCGCCTGTCTACCGCCATGGCCTCACTTGATGATGCCACAGCACGCTTGGATGTCGCCTCTGCCTGCGATGCAACGTGTTGTTGTCTCCTTGATTCGCCCACAATGAGGGTTTCGATGCGCTGAGAATTATATTCAGCTTCCCCAAACGCCTCGGTCACGGCCACAATGCCAGAGTACTTTTCTGGCAATCCGGCTAACACAATTGCGCACAAAGTCTCGTCAGAAGTTCTCTGGTTACCTGCTTCCTCCGACTCTACAGTCAAGGTGCGCGGTTTACATAATCCTGCATGTCCTCATCCAGTAACAAGGTCGCAGTAGCCAATGCCCGAAAAGCCTGCAATCTTCGCAGATTTGTATTGGGGACAAATGTATCCCTAAGCTCCGTCCAGATCGCCTTCGGATCTGTCATACCATGGATGACATCATGTGCCGAGTCATCAATCGCAACCATGATAATCACGGCTGCCCTGTGTACTCTCTCGGTGTACAATCTTGTTACATCGGTCGCCGCAACCTCCACCAGAGGATTTTCCGTTCCCACCACTATTTCCCATACGTCATTCTCCTCCAGCACCAACATCATGTTATAAGACTATCGCTTGTAATTCAGTCTGTTCAACCGCGTGATTCCAAAGGCACACTTTCTATCCGTTGCTTCGCTCACATTCCTCCGAATCCGCAACCAGCAACCTCCGATCCGCAATACTCGATCTCCGATCCATAATTCTCGACCTGCGATCCGCAGCCACCGATCCGCAGCCAGCAACCTCCGATCCTAAATTCTCGATCTCCGATCCGCAATCCACAACCACGTGGTGATTTACTTGAATATTCTTTGCACTTCTTATGCGAAGTGTAGACTGGTTCCATGGTTCGCAACCATGCTCTGCTACCACTTGATACAATTTCTTTTATTGTAAGGAAAGAATAGTAAGCTCACAATCAATTACAAAGCCGATGGAACGCGTCGAACGATCTTGGCCTGTCTCAACTGCAGTAGAAACCGCGTCGAAACTCTCGTCAGATAAGTAGTTGCAGCTCGTTCCTCGTATGCTTCCTGAAAGGCAAACACGATGCTTTAGCCATGTTTTTCACTCCCTTTCAGCACGCCACTCGAAGGCGCGGACAAACTGCTACCACATGTCTTAAACGCTTAACAGAAAGTGAAGATCCGTTGCTACGGGGTTCTCAACATCCGCATCGGGGAACAGCTTCACGTCGGAACACCTTAGTATCGCATTGAGGCTATGTTATGCAAGGCGCCGCCGCCACCACACAGCCGGCGGCGCTACTGTCGCCCTGCCCGTCTGCTACAGCTTTTAGTCATCCTGCACATATATAATTATTATAGAGTTGGCGAAAACCAAATTAGCCTTGCTGAGAAAACCATATTTACATGTTTCTTGCGCGAAACGCGAAACGATCGGCAACGGTTTCAGAGTCTTTTTCTTCGTTTAACAGCTATACGTATAAACGTATAATAACACAAGACGTTACCAGATTTTACCGGTAATAGCTTTTGTGGCGTATGTTTGCTCCCCATCCACCAATACGGTTATTCAAAATGGAAAGCAGGGGGTGGTGCAACCCCCTTACTTCTCCCCTGCATTTGAACCACATGTGGCCTATTGGTGGATGGGGGAGCACATAATCAAACATGTCCACATTTCAATTTTTTTAGTTTTGACGTCCAAACCGTTTGGCATCTTTGGTTTGCCATAGCAAAGCCATCTGGTAAGCATTTGTGCGCATCAGTCAACGTGTTGCGCGAACGCCTTCAGCAAGACGTCAACTTGTTAGGGCGGACAGAGTGGACATAATTACGTTACAACTCCGCGTTGGCTATAATCGTATTTATACTTTTGTAAGCCAACGCGTTACTTATTAAGTCAACACGTTTAAAAAGTCAACGCGTTACCAAGAGTATATGAAATTAGGTTAGAGTATGTCACTCCGCATAGACTCCAGCTTAACAACGTATACCACAATTTCTAGTGCCTGCATTAATGCGCCACCTAGCGGAGAACAGTGATAACTAACGTTTTTCCTGCCGAACCATAGGTGAATTTAAGGAATTATTTTACAGAACATCGCTCAATATCGATGTTATCGATATGGT
>JAVBJR010000826.1:0-4404 GCA_031546965.1 Dysgonomonas sp. | reverse complement strand
CGACCAAACCGATACAAACAGCGATATGTATCGCATCACTCAAGGAATCGCTGCCCATGCGCATTTTGACCCATGATGCACTGCTCATTCCCGTTAAGCCAATCGACAGCTGGCCCCCTCTTTCCCATTGAAAATGAGGGGAGTGCTACATCCTGGTACAGTATATTGTATCCTTGGTGAAATGAAATACCACTCCTCCCCACCAGCCCCCCCCCTCCCCCCCCTGTGAAATGGACTCCCCTATTGGGCCTTATTTCAAGAACATGTCCAGTTTTCCACCCCTCCCTCGTTTTTTAGTTACAATTAGGGGCAATTTGTTATCTCAGCATAAGTTGCAATGTTCCCCTTAGTCCGTATTGTGCCACCACATACATTATATCTACCAACCAAAACTATAATATACATGATTACAAATCAATTATTAAACAAAATTTACTGCAATAAAAAAGAATTCAACTATGATAATAATACCTAAATATAATATATTAAATATTATGGTTTACAATATAGTTAAGTTGAATACAATGATCAAAGTGAGAGTAGCCGAGACAGGTACAGACAAGACGTATTTTGCTTTTAGTTTTTTTTTTTAACCCTGACTCAATTCTGGTTTTTATTTAATAGTTAGAGTGCCTAGACAAGTTCAGACAGGCCTTATTTTGCCATTAGTTTTTGTTTTGACTCACTTCCCATTTTCAATTAAAACAGGATACACCCACCTACTTCTGCACGATATATATAGGGGTGGGGGTTAATAACAGATTATGTTAATTAGGTGCGTTAACTACGTATGTTAATTATTTATGATATTGAGGCACATTAATTAGGTGTGCTAACTAGGCATGTTAATTATGTGTTAATTAGATATGTTAATTAGGTATGTTAACAACACCACGCCCACCTATATCCGATTTAATGTGTTAATTAGGCCGGACTATTGAGGGAGCTCCAGCAGGTGGTCCGTAGGGGGTAGGGTAAGGTTTGAATTTTTTACATTAGAGCAGGTGGTCCGTAGGGGGAGGGTAACGTTCAGCCCGGAGTGAATTTTAGAATTTTTTATATTTGAGCAGGTGGTCCGTAGGGGGAGGGGAGGGTTCACGAAGGACTGAAATTTTGGTCCCACCCACTTCCGGTCGCTATAAATCCAGCCAATCAGAATAGGCCACGCCCACTTCCGGTCGCTATAAATCCAGTAAATCAGAATAGGCCACGCCCACTTCCTGTTGTGACGTCACTTCCGTTCGCTCATGAGCCCTGTTATACTACTTCTGGAGGATAATAATTTAATTAAGAACACCCAGCATGGGTTCAGAAGGGGTAGATCTTGTTTGACAAACTTATTAGAATTCTTCGAGGTAATCACTAAATGTGCTGATGGGGTCTCTAGTGTAGATATCTTGTTGTTGGATTTGGCAAAGGCATTTGATAAAGTTAGCCACAGTAAACATATTCGAAAGCTGAGAAAAAAGAGGGTGACAGGGAATCTGCTACGATGGATTAAAAATTGGTTGACAGATAGAAAACAGTGGGTAGTTATCAATGGGGAACATTCAGATTGGTTAGGGGTTAATAGTGGTGTGCCTCAGGGATCGATATTAGGGCCATTGTTAATTCTAGTTTATATTGATGATTTAGAAAAGGGTATCCTCTCTAAACTTAGTAAGTTTGCGGATGATACCAAGTTGGCTGGTGTTGTGGATTCACTGGAGCAAAGCCAGGAATTACAAAGGGATTTGACCAGTTTGGTGGATTGGGCTCAAACGTGGGATATGCAATTCAATGTTGATAAGTGTAAGGTGATGCATATTGGGACCAAAAATTCTAAGGCAGGATACGCGATGGATGGTAAAACGTTGCAAGTTGTTACTCAAGATAGGGACCTGGGGATTATTGTTGAGGACACATTAAAGCCTACAGCGCAATGTCTGGCTGCTTGTAGGAATGTTAACTCTATTTTGGGTAGATGAGACCGGGGTTGGAGAGTCGTTCAAGGGAGGTGTGGTTACCGGTATATCGGTACCTAGTTAGGCCCCACCTTGAATATTGTGTGCAGGTCTGGGCCCCGTATTACAAAAATGATATTCAAGCTTTAGAGAGTATTCAGAAGAGGGCAACAAAACAGATCAGTGGGATGTGGGGTTTTTCATATGAAGACCGTTTGAGGGAGCTTAAGTTGTTTTCATTGGAAAGACGTAGAATTCAAGGGAACTTGATTCAGGTTTTTAAGTTTTTAAAAAGCATTAATTACCGTGGGGCTGAGCACTTTTTCCAGCGTGTTGGGGAGATTTAGACAAGGGGACACTGTTTCAAATTACAGAAGCAGAGACCCCGACTATTGATGCGGCAACACTTCTCTCACAGGGTTGTGGATGAGTGGAAAGGGTTGCAAAGTGAGATGGTGGAGTCGAGTACCGTGGAAAGTTTTAAGACTAAGTGAGACGATTTTTTCAATATTATGGGGAGGGTATAGGTGGTACTTGACATAGGCAACCTAATTGGGCCAAGAGCCTGTAGTTGCCTGACATATTGTATTGTATTGTATAACCACCCACCGCTCCATCTGTTATTCGTTACTTCCCACAGCACCACCCATACTACCAACGCCGTTTCCTACTGAGCAAGCTTGCCATTTTTCCACGATCACCCAAAACATTTCACACCGTTGCCAAGCACCAACCACCCACACTAAACGTGTTTTGTAGGTCGTTTGGTAAAAGCTTGTTTTTTTTTTTTTAAATTGCGTGAGGATTATTTTTCATATAACCTTTTGTTGTTGCTGCTTTTTCTGCATTCGTTTTAAGTTACCTTTGCAGACATTTGATTTTCTTTCAGGTTCTTAATTTCCTCCTGTGCATCTGCAAGATCTGATTTATAACGCTTGCATTTAGTGCAAGAATATAAGATATTGTCACTATCAGCAGCTTGATTGTGGAAATACAGATTAAGCAATGTCATACTGTCTAATAAAATGTTTTGTATGACTTTAATTTCCCTGCATAATGTTAATTTTGTCCAACAGCTGAGCTTTGACGGACTCACCCATATCCGATTTATTTTTCGTTCGTACTTTCTGAAAATATGAATCACATATTGTATAAAAGTTTGTACATAGAAAATCTAGATCTTGCAGTGTGTACCTCTTGTGGAATATCACAGTCAATTTCATCGACCAAATTCTTTCTTGTCTTTTTCCGCTTTCCCTTTCCCAAATCTACTTCATATGCTGATAATTCTGCTGCCTCTGTTTCCAAGCATTCACATTCCTTTTTTGCAGATTTTTTGCTTTTATCTGATGGGCAAAGGATGTCATATTACCATTTATATAAATTATTTTATGTAAATTTTACCAGACCAATATCTGTTTTAATTAATATATTTTAAGCAAATGTGTTTCTAAATAATACTTGTTTACATTTTCTGAATATTCCTTAAGCTATTGTGAGACATACATTGTTCCAAATACTTATGTAAGGAAATTACACAGAATTCAATATACTATATTACTTTATTTCACCTAATTTTAGATTTATACTGCCTGCACAATAACTGTGCAGGATGCATACAAATTTACTACAATGCTCACAAATATGCAGGCTGATCAAAACAGAATTAATTGTATAATTTGGAAATATAAGTATATACAGACGGTTGCTATTATTTGAACACATAGGTAACAAATTCAGTAAAACTACGTACCAGCAAATAATATTTCTGCTGCTCCACTGTCCTTTCCCCAAACAAAATCCAAAATCTGGCCTAATAGTTCTGAAGCTGGTAGATTCTGTTTGGCATTATTAATGATGTCTGAATTTTTCAAAACGCCGTAAACATTTCATTCCTTAATCCACTTCACAACAAGATACAATTTATCCATTCTGTAATCCTGTACTGTGTTGTGTGAAAGTTTACTATTTCTTCCTTATCTTTTCTATTTATAATACCTTAATGAAATTGAAAAGCTTACTTACACTAAATACAGCCAATTTGAGGAGCTGAAACTTAAACTAAAAATTGCTTGTGTGGTGTGACTGAACAAAGGAGATACAAATCAACCAATCAGGGTATGTTTATTGTCATGTGACATTTACCAAAAATTTAAAAGCAACATTTAGTAATAAAATTATAACATATATGTCTGCAATTATTTAGCTAGATGGCAGTTGATTTTGTTAGATGTTATTTCCAAAAATTTATTCAGTGCGGATCGATCCGCAAAATTATTTTTGCAATCCATTGATACTATACCCTTACACAGGGTAAGAAGGGAGCAATGGGGTCTATGGAGGGCGTGTCTTCAAACCAGTTCCCTTTGAAAAAGGCATGAATTCCAGGAACAAGGGGGCGTGATCTGGAGGGTGGGTCAAAATTTGCAGGGTGCTAGTTGCTCTTCCTGGCTCAACTCTT
>JAVBJR010000007.1:0-2731 GCA_031546965.1 Dysgonomonas sp. | reverse complement strand
TAACGGATTAGCCACGAATATGTGGATAATTGACAGCGGCGCAACGGATCACATGACCCAGGACAAAACGAAGTTTGTTACCTACGAAGGATGTGAGAATCTGGTTCATGTCGCTGGAGGAGGAAAATTACAATCTTACGGTAAAGGTACTGTAAAAGTCCATTTTTTGCAGGTTTGCGGGGGTATAACTGTACGTTTACAGGACACCTTATACGTTCCCGAACTGAATGTGAACCTCCTCTCGGTCGCAAAGATAGCGAATCAAGATCTAGAAGTCCGTTTGGATAAGTATATGGCCACAATTCGCGATGACACGGGTAAAATAAAAGCTAAGGGCGAACGCATCAACGATCTTTATTGTATGTACGAGGAAGATCAAGGAACTACACCGCAAAAGAGAATTATGTTGTCTAATGCTGAAGCTAATATGAACCTGTGGCACCGTCGGTTGGGACATGTGAACATGAAAAATGTAAGGGAGATGTTTGGATATCCCGAACGAATGGACCACGGCAAAATATGTGAAGTATGCGCTCTGGGAAAAATTACAGCAACACCTTTTCCCAAGCAAAGTTTCAATCAAGCAACCCAACCATTGGAACTGATACATACAGACGTGATGTGCATCTCTAAACCAACAACTCAACAAGGATATAGATACGTGTTAACGCTAATAGATGATTACTCTCGATTTGGAGTCACGTATCTAATGAAGAAAAAAAGTGACGCTTTTGAGAAGTTCCAGGATTATCAAGCTATGGTCGAGACTTATCATGAAAAACCAATCAAATTTATCCGATCTGACAGAGGAGGTGAATACATGGGAAATACGTTCGAAGAATATCTGCGACGATGTGGAACAGCCCGACAGTTGACAATACCGGACACTTTACAGCAGAACGGCGTAGCCGAAAGGCGAAACAGAACTTTAGCTACCCTTGCTAGATGCTTATTAATCGAAAGTGGATTAGATTTAACCTTTTGGGGTTATGCCATACAATGTGCGACGTACATCGCAAATCGAACGCTTACGCGAGCGAATCCTGACAAAAAGACACCGTATGAGAAATGGTTCTCAAAAGTACCGAACATGAACGCTTTAAAAGTGTTTGGATGCCGAGCATTTTACAAAACGAAGGATAATCGAGGCAAATTCGACCCGAAGGGAGCACCAGGAATATTTATTGGATATTCCCTTCAGTCCAAGGCATACAGAATTTGGAATTCTGCCAATGGCACCGTGATCTTAAGTTTTGATGTCATCTTTGATGAAACCTGTTTTCCAGCGAAGGAGAGAAGACCTATTTCAGAACATCCTATCAAGGAGGCAATCCTTCTCATGGAGGATGAAATGGATCAGCGACTCGATGTCAACCTCCATGAGAACGAGGGGGGAGTAGAAGATAAGAGTTACATAATTAACGATACGCAGAATGAAATTGTTGAAAATCAACAAGAAGGAAATCAAGAAAATCAAGAACATGAAGAAACGCAGAATGGAACTGAGGAGAATGAACAAATACAAGAATTACACCCGATAATACCAGTAAGTATAAACGCAACAGATGAAAACGAAAGGAATCCCAGAGGAACCACAAGGTTGGGCAGAATAATCCGTCCACCAAAGTGGCATAAAGATTACAAAACTGCTTTACAGGTACAGCAAACGCCAATGCAAGATGACCTAAGCGATCCTTCAAGCGTAAGAGAAGCTTTAAGCGCACCTGATGCACAAGAATGGAAAGTAAGTATTGTGGAAGAATACGAGAACTTCCTAAGAAATGACGTGTGGTTATTCAAAAAAGGACAGATCAAACGAGAACTGTTAAAACGAAATGGACATTTAAACGCAAATTGGATGAACATGGAAGTATAGTTAGGCACCGAGCCAGGTTGGTAGCTTTGGGAAACCACCAACGTCCTGGACTAAATTACGATTTGACATACAGCCCTGTAGTCAAAATGAAATCGGTCCGAACCTTATTTGCTATATCTACTGAATTAGACTGGCAAGTAGATCACGTGGACGTTGTTGCTGCATATCTGAATGCCGACCTGAAAGAACAAATGTACATCGAACTTCCAGATGGTTTTTCCGAGGTTAGCGAAGAATTGAGAAAAAATATAAACAAATACCTGAGAAGAGCAGATTATCAGACAGAAGATACATCATAAAATTGCAAAAATGTATGTATGGACTGCGACAATCTGGAAGGGAGTGGAATGGCCGAATAGACAAATTCCTGAAACGCATCGGGATGAAACAATGCGGGGCAGATCCATGCGTATACTATCAACCAGGAAGGCAACTGATTATCACCGTACAAGTTGATGACCTCCTTCTTTTTGGAAAAAGGAACGAGATTGATAGAGTTAAGAGTTTGATGAGACGAGAGTTCGAAACACGAGATTTGGGTAAAGCCACCTACGCTCAATCCATACGCATCAGATATAAGGAAGGTGAGATATTATTGGATCAAACCAATTATATCATAAACATTTTACGTGAATTTGGAATGGAAAATTGTAAACCTACCAAGACACCTACAGTTATTGGATTAAAATTTCAGAAGGCGACCAAAGAAAACGGTTTAACCAGTGAACAGATGGCCCGATATAAAACAGCTATAGGAAGTCTCTTGTATGTGTCCACTGGAACCAGGCCTGATATTTCCTATGCCGTATCCTACCTTAGCCAATTCTCTAGTTGCCCGTCTGATGAACATTGGCA
>JAVBJR010000421.1:0-6692 GCA_031546965.1 Dysgonomonas sp. | reverse complement strand
GCCGTGACCCCGTCCGGAGACCCTGTCGTTCTCGCCGGTCTCCGCGTCCCAGTGAGTCACGAACCCGTCGTGGCTCCCGGTGAACAGCGTGCCCTTGTCCGTCGTCAAGGCCAGCGACGTGATGGACTTGTTATGACCCTGAGGACGGTAGCGGATGAAGAAACGACCTCGCTAGCCACCGCATTTAAAGGCACCCACCTTCACTATCCGCAGAGGCTTGGACGGGTCGTTGCGGTCCAGGTAGTTGATGAAGCCGCTGAGCGAGACGCTGAGGAGGAAGTCCCCCTGCCACAGGGCGCTCACCTGCTGATCGTCGATGTCGTTGCCCATGGGGAACTCGCTGCAAACCACAACAACGACCATCACGGACGGACACCGCAACACGGCGGTGGCGGTCAACGTGCCTTACGAGCGACGCGGTGGCCACGTCCCACAGCTTGCAGGTCTTGTCGCCGGACGCGGTCAGCAACTGGGTGTTGTCGGGGCTCCACGCCACCTTCAAGAGCGAGGAGGAAAGGCAGTTGAGAGTGGGGAACTCGGCGGGAAGGAATTCAAGAGCACCGTACCGACCGCGTAAACTCCTCCCTTGTGAGCGGAGTTACCTATTTCGGTGACTTTCTCCGCCGTGGTCCCGTTGTACACGAACACCTGCAAACGTCAACTCCTTTTAGCTTTCGTCAAAAGATATTTTATCCAAAGAAATCCGCATTAATATACAGTAAACGTAAATCTGCAGGATATATACTTCATCACGTCGAGTGACAACTCGTAACGTAGGTCGTTGAAACATTTAGTTCACAGATATACTCCACTGCAATAACGCTTTCAAGGTACGTTTACATTTTATTTATTTGTTTATCGACGACGGATTAAGTACTACTCATCGTCGTTTCTGAGAAGAGGGTGGACCACGTTACACGATGATCTCATCGGATTAGATTTGATACTCGAAGTATCTGATACGCGTCGCTAACCCACGGCAACGGCACTTTCCATAACACAGCTTGCCAGCATTCGGCACTCGTCAAATACTATTTTGCATAACCACGGCAAATCCCTCGGAATAAGTTCTAGTCTTATTAAGCGATGGGAGAAATCGGCGGAAAGTCGCCGTAACCCGACATCGGAACTAGAAAAATCTAGTTAGTAATATTAAGACCGCAATAAAACCTGCGCAAACGGAGAGACAAGGCGAGTTGTGGTCGTACCCACCATGTCAACAGAGAGTTTAAAGCGTTTAAAGCACTACAGGTTTCGTGCGCTAAGCGAATTAAGCGCGCCAACATCACCTTGCCATCGAAGCCGGCGCTGGCGAAGAGCTCTCCGTTGGGCGAGTAGCGGACGGCCTGCACGAACCTGGCGTGGTCCTAAGGACAAACGAAAGGAGAGTCAACAGCGAGTTGGGTCGAGTTAATACCGTGCACGACGGTCACCTGCTTGGTGCATTTGAACTTGAAGGGCGGGCCCTCGAAGAAGGCGACCGTGTTGTCCTCGCTGGCGGTGATTATGCGGAAGGGCCGGGTGGGCCGGAAGTCGCACGAGTTCATCTGCTTGCTCTGGCCGGAGATCTCGCCCACCGAAGTGCCGGTGTCCATGATGAACACGTGGCCGAACCTCTCCCTCCCTTCGCCGACCACCACCATCCGCTGGCTGTCCGGCGACCACGCGATGTCCTTGATGCATCCTCCGATGGGCTGGTACTCCTTTTTCAAGATGTGTTCCTTCTGCGTCGTGTCCCATATCCGGATCTTCCCGCTTTGATCTGCAAATGCAACGTAAAATCGGATCGTGGAAAACCGGAAACGGATCTCGGGAGATCCTACCATAGGGTTAATAAACCGGGAAAAACCACTCTTCGAATGTACAGGGTCACTCACGGTTTTCATTATTACGTGCAGTTGTCACTTACTCATAGCGCAATAACAATTTCCATATCGTTTGCATACTGCCTAATTCAATCAATTCATCATTTTTGGGACATTTCATTGAATAAAAATATAGTAGCAGCGGTTACCTATCATATTTATTTTAACCATTTTCTAGAGAAAGTTATGTTTCTATAGTGCGTCTCAACTCAAGGTTGCAGTAACTCTCTCTTGTTTTCTTGCTTTATGGGCTAAATGCTTACACCAAAAAGCCTTCCACTATACAAAGTTCATGGAATATACTTAATAAAGTTAATTGACAATACAGGGTGTCTACTAACTTTCTAAAACCCAATATCATGACATTATCAGGATTATCATGACAACATAACAAAAATACCATGCCCTCATTTCACACTTATTATGAAACTATAGTAAAAATCTCTGTTTTAATTTTAAAACTAAAATGATAGAATTTTCTTAAGGTTTGCAATTTCTTCGTCACATATCTGCATCTGCTCTTTTTAATGCTGCAACTGTCTCTTTTTCACTTGCAAGTCTTTAAGCTCCTTTGCAACTCTCTTTTTGGCATACGCCTGTTCATCAATGCTCTTTCAGTTAATGAAAAGTATGTTATATTTTAAAATGGATAATTGTTTGTCATGACCATCAGGCTAAAATCATGACATTATCAGGATTATAATGACCACTACCCAATATCATGATTATCAGGAATATCATGACAGTAGACACCCTGCAATAATGTTTTCAAAATCCGACCGACATATATTATTGGCAATCGTTGACGTGTGCAATCTTGAGTTGAGACGCACTATAGCAGCGGTTACCTATCGTACGTATTTCAACTGTTTTCTACAGAAAGTTACGTTTTTCTAGTGCAGTCTTCTTGGTCCAAACCCAACACAAACTGGGGTCTAAGGGAATTCTTAATCTCAAACCTAACCGAACATCCCCTTTGGAAACAGCAGTTGCATTCGCACTAACCGAGTGCCTCAGTGTTCTGGCAGCGGGTGGAGGAACGACAGCATGGTTTCCATCAGGAACCACCATCACTTCCAACGCCCGACAACCTAACTATTACAAGCCAAGGACATTTTTGACAAGTTCACGAGGGTACGCGCGGCCAAATACAGAACTTTTGCGGCAAGTGACTGTGGACCGTTAATAGCTCCGGCTCTTAACGACTATTTTCAGGATGGGTAGGAAAAAAGTAGCAGTAATAAATCACCTCCAGAAGCGATATAAAAGCCGCTGGGCGAATATTTGGCGACCGTGGCCAGGGTAGAGTGTTCCGTGTAGATTTCGGACACCGCCGGATTCTGCAAAGTAACCGTCGTTCAGTGTTAATATTGTATAAAGTATGAGAAATAAAAGGAGATGATTACGGCAATGTTCCTGATGACGACGCTGTTTCCGTTGGTGTAGAGGAAGTTGGTTCCTTTGGGATCCGGTCCCAGGACGATGGGCACGCCCCTCTGGGTCCTGGGCAGGGTGGCGAAGATGCTTCCTGATTAAATAATCAAATAAAACATCTTTATTCAACGACATTATCGATGCACAACAGGCGTGGTTCGTTATCAATGTTTCAACACTAAAAATAAACTTATCAACGCGGTCCGCCAATTTTTTTCCCTTTCCTTCAAATATTCCCCCACATTTTTCCTTTACAAAACCAATCAGTGGCTTCGTTATAGCATTGGTTATAGCACGGATAGGTTATCGTTTTTACGGCGGAATTATGGAAGTGCTCGACGACAAAAAGCCGGCCATTTGCGTGGTTTCCGTGCGGAAACGCCGGATTAGGCCTATAATAACACTTACTGCACGTATATTTTGACGACATTTCCTTGGGCGATTGGCTATAGTCCTATAACTGGATGACGTCCGTCGTACTAAACTGAAAAGTAACTAAAAGAAAGGAGCGGAAATAAAAGTGGCCGCCGCCGAACGCCCCAAAATCCTTATTTGGACGACGTCAGCCGAAGACAGCGGCGAGAGCTCTCGGGTGACGCCACCGAAAAGCCGACAGCGGTACTTGCACTTTGAGCCAAGTACCGAAACCGTATCGCGCGTATCGAAACGTATCGACGCGCCGAGCGACACCTAGCGTCGCCGCGCGTATTAACCGACAACTTCTCTCGCCGGGAAAAATGAAAAATATTACTGCAACCAATTACGCATCATTTGAAGCAAAATGCTGCGGTAAAATACTTCAAAATACTTCTGCATACATACACTATTCATCTGGAAAAAAGTTTCATTAGCATATACCTTTAAAATAATTGAAATACTAAGGAATGTTACCTTTTTTAATTTATTTACCTAATTTTGTTCGCCGCGCAAAATATTACTTCAAATGTCAGAATTGATATTTATTTCTCCGCAATAAATTTGTGCATACCGTTTTCTTCTGCATACATACACAACTGACACTATTCATCTGGAAAAAAAAGTTTCATTAGTATATACCTTAATTATAATTAAAATACTAAGGAATGTTACCTTTTTTAATTTATTTATTCACCTAATTTTGTGATGCGTGTATATCGCATGTGCAGGGTCACGTGATTTTCTAACGAATATATTAAGAAGAACATAGTGAAATATATATATCATTAAAATTGTTTTAGCGCATTTAACGGATCATCCTGCAAAAACCAACATGCTGCACTTTTTAACGATATAGCTTAAATATAAATTATTTGGAATGACATTTTGAAGTACTATAAGGCATTTTAGGAGCCGACATTTAATTTCCATCAAGGTATTCGTAAAAATCAATTGCACCGGTACAGCC
The DNA here is from genome assembly GCA_031546965.1 of Dysgonomonas sp. Taxonomy (GTDB): domain Bacteria; phylum Bacteroidota; class Bacteroidia; order Bacteroidales; family Dysgonomonadaceae; genus Dysgonomonas_A. Next base: position 2,009 of record JAVBJR010000421.1, on the reverse strand, counting down.
GCAACGCGACTATAGTGCGCTTCAACTCAAGATTGCGCACGTCAACGATCGCCAAGAATTAATTTCACATAATATGTAGGTTGAATTTTGAAAACATTATCGTCAATTAACTTTATTAACTATATTCCTTGAACTTTGTATAGTGGAATGATTTTTTGGTGTAAGGATTTACCCCAAAAAGCAAGAAAACAAGAGGGAATTACTGCAACCTTGAGTTGAGATGCACTATAACATTTAAAAATTTGATGCTTATAGCTTGCTTATAGCAGACTGCCAGCTTTTGGCATAATATACGTGTTGGCAGATGGATTAATTACGGGAAGGCACCACCATCCATCAGATAAGTTTGTACTTGCTCCAAAGGCTGCAAATTCAAAATAGCTTGGTTATAAGATGGAAAACATATCGTGTCAACGCACATTTTGGCAAGCAGCTTATAAACAAGGTGAAGTGTATACCACTGATTCATGTGGGAATCTTGGGGCTCACCGCTTAGGATTTCTTTGACTTCTGCAGGAGGATGTTGGCCGAGTTTCTCTGCCCTTGACCATCGTTGCAGCCGCGTTATCCCTATATAAATATATATTATTTTTGCGCACATCGTTTCAGTTAACGACCCAATGATATAACCAACCAATACTGGGTCCGAATCTCCAATCCAGGTCGAATTGGCGGAGAATTTCATCTATTTCTTGTTGGGTCTTTACAGGTGACACCTCTTCTGCTGCAGCATCAGTTCCATGATTTGGAGGATTAGGCTTAACATCCGAACGGGGGCGTTTCGATTTTTTGAACGCTTCCGAAATCCCTTTGGTTACTTTCAGGCCATTGTCAGCGTCCGTCAACTTCCTGTACCTTTCGTTCTTCTTGGGACGCCTTCGTAATTTAGGCATATTTCAATTCTTCGATGGCGGATCGAAGCGGACTTTAGTACTTCTAGTCACCGTTGCGTGGCGCCACAAACTTCCCAAGCTGTCTAGCAAGCTTTCGCAGCGGCTAGGCAAGCGGCGCAGTGCTGCCATCTATCTACCAATACCGACATTACGTTCGAAATCGGGATTTAGCGCTGAAAAATAAACTTACTGAAACCGGCAAAAAAATGGTCCAAAATGTCAAGCTTTTCGTTAGCCATCGTAATAATGCATAGTATCCGTGTGACGTCACATTTCGTCACAAAACGGTGTTGGGGGCAAACCCGTTCTTCGCTGGCGTGCGCACGTTTACGACGTTTTACTGACGTCATAGGGTAACGCCCACCCATGTTATAACATAGGTGGGCGTTGCCCTATGACGTCGACGGATACTATGTATTGGGGGGCCATGTTATTTCGTAATCGCAGTAAAAAATATTTAATTTATTGGAAGAATACATCCTTCAAAACTAGAAAAAAAAATACCGGTTTGTCCAATAAAATTGCAATTTTCATTAATAAAAATGCGCAAAACAGTATTTTACGGGACAAACCGCAGGTATTTTATTCGTTAGGGATGAACTATTTATCCTGCGATTTCTTGCGCTTCAACGACTTGACGTCGTGTTCCTGATTGGCGAGGTCGTGGTACAACCGCTTTAACTTCTGTTTCCTCTCGTTGTCCCTGCAACGCAAAACAAGATTCACGTCCGTTTCCTACAGTTGAAAGTTTAAAGTTAAAGTACGGTTTGATGGTCACCTTTCTTGCGTCTCCTTCAGGTGATGCCTGGCGAGGAACCGGTTGTCCTTCCTGATCTCCCGTACGGCCCCCTTCAACTCCTTCTTGTACTTGTGCGTCAACTTCTGCTTCTCGTGGAAGGCCCTGTCACCCTTCCTCTTCTTGCGACCGTCGAACCTGAAAACCGTTCGGCGATGGATGATGACCTGGGTACGGGGCTTCGCGAGGTACTCCGCTTACCTCTCTTCAAAAACGGGGTCGTGGAACTTGAACGATGCCTGGTGGTTGCGGGTCTCGTGCACCAGAACCTCCACCGGACGTTCCTTGTTGAAAACCGACGTCAGCTTCGAAACACGATC
>JAVBJR010000072.1:0-32737 GCA_031546965.1 Dysgonomonas sp. | reverse complement strand
AGCGTCCAAAATGTATGCCATGACACATGGTCATCCCTATTCTCTAGTAACAGATTCTCCATATTTTTACATATCGCTCACCACCATGATATTGGGTACCCAGCTATTTTTAGCCGGATTTATAGGTGAACTTATTTCCCGAAACTCGGTGGGACGTAACGATTATAAGATAGAAAACGAAATATTGTAAATGTATCGTTGTAGGGGCGTATAATCATACGCCCGATTAAACAATGAGCGAAAGATTCTTCGCCCCTACAATCGAGAGATCTTTTACAAAAACGAAAAAACGGCTCATAATAACAAACAAATTGATTACTTTTGCCGTTTCATTGTGAGAAAATATAAAACAACATCGAATGCAGAAAAATTTAGTTATAGTGGAGTCTCCGGCTAAGGCAAAGACAATAGAAAAGTTTTTGGGCAAAGATTATAAGGTAATGTCCAGCTATGGACATATTCGCGATCTGAAGAAAAAAGACTTGGGCATTGATTTAGCAAATAGCTACCGCCCCCTATACGAAGTACCGGCAGATAAAGAAAAATTGGTGTCTGAACTCCAAACTGCGGTAGACAATGCTGATGTTGTATGGTTGGCTTCCGATGAAGACCGTGAGGGAGAAGCTATTTCGTGGCACTTGTACGAAACATTGGGATTGCGTGAAAAACAATACCACCGTATTGCTTTCCATGAAATCACTAAAAATGCAATATTTCATGCAATAGAAAATCCACGTCGCATAAACCGCGATTTGGTAAATGCACAGCAAGCACGACGTGTACTCGACCGTATTGTTGGCTTCGAGTTATCTCCTATACTGTGGAGAAAAATTAAACCAGCCCTGTCAGCCGGGCGTGTGCAATCGGTAGCCGTTCGACTTATTACCGAAAGAGAGCGTGAGGTAGATGCTTTCCAAAGTGAAGCTTCGTACCGTATACAGGCTACATTCTCTAAAAAAGAAGCAGATAATACTCCCTATCAAATAAATGCCGAATTAAATAAACGTCTAAAGACGAAAGAGGAAGCTCTTGAGTTTTTAAACCGATTGAAAGGTATTCAAGACTTTACGATTGACAGTGTTGTTACTAAACCTGCCAAGAAATCGCCCGCAGCACCATTTACCACATCTACGCTTCAACAGGAAGCAGCCCGAAAATTAGGATTTTCGGTAGCGCAAACGATGTCGGTAGCACAAAAGTTATACGAATCGGGAAAAATCACTTACATGCGTACCGACTCGGTACACCTGTCTAATTTGGCTATCAATGCTTCAAAAGAAGAAATTAATGAGGCTTACGGCAAAAAATATATAAAAACCAGGCAGTTTTCGACCAAATCGAAAGGTGCACAAGAGGCTCACGAGGCTATACGTCCCTCTTACATGAATGCCCATCAAACAACGGGTACTTCGCAGGAACAAAAGCTGTACGAACTTATTTGGAAACGTACCATCGCTTCGCAAATGGCGGATGCCGAATTGGAAAGAACAACCGTTACGATAAATATTTTTGATGACGAAGATGTAAAATTCGTATCAAGCGGTGAGGTTATTACTTTCGACGGATTTCTACGTGTATATCTTGAAAGTACTGACGATGAATCGCTGGATGGAGAGGAAAATACTTTATTGCCTCCAATCAGAAGAAAAGACATCTTAGATTTAAAAGAGTCTACAGCAACCGAACGTTTTACTCAACGCCCTGCCCGATATTCGGAGGCATCGCTGGTTAGAAAACTCGAAGAGTTGGGAATCGGTCGTCCGTCAACCTATGCCCCTACAATATCGACTATTCAGAACAGAGAATATGTAGAGAAAACAAATATAGAGGGTACCGATCGTAATTATAATGTTTTGCAGTTGAAAAAAGGCAAAATTACAGATGCGATAAAAACCGAAAAAACAGGTGCAGATAAAAATAAGCTGAAACCTACCGATACCGGAATGGTTGTGAATGACTATCTGACAGAATTCTTCCCACGTATCTTAGACTACAACTTTACGGCAAATGTCGAAAAAGAGTTTGACTACGTAGCAGTAGGCGCCGAAGTGTGGACGGATATGATAGATAGATTCTATAAGAAATTTCACCCCGTAGTAGAAGAAGCCCTTAATACACACGATGATCATAAAGTAGGCGAACGTGTTTTGGGTATAGACCCTAAATCGGGAAAACAAATTTCAGCTAAAATAGGACGTTTTGGTCCCATGATACAGTTGGGAACTCAAGAAGATGAAGAAAAACCCCGATTTGTTTCGTTACTCAGAGGACAATCGTTGGGTACAATCACTATAGAAGAAGCTATTAAATTATTTGACTTACCCCGTCCTATCGGCGAATATGAAGACAAAGAATTGTGGGCATCAATAGGAAAATTCGGTCCTTATATTAAGTTTGACGGAAAATTTATATCTTTACCCAAAGATGTTGATCCATATACTGTAACAACAGAAGAAGCCATTGCTATTATCGAAGAAAAAAGAAAACAAGACAGAGAGAAAGTAATAAAAATCTTTGAAGGTAAAGACGGTAAGGATGGTAAAGACGAAATACAGATATTGAACGGTCGTTATGGTCCGTACATCGCATTTAAGTTTAAAAACTATAAAATAGCAAAAACCGTAGATGCTGCCGCCCTTACTCAAAAAGAGTGCATGGAGATAATCAAAACAACCAAAAGCAAAACAAAAGCCAAGGTTGAAAAGAAAGAAAAGAAAAAAACGAAAGTAACCGAAAAGAAGAAAAAGGTACTGGAAGAAGAGGCGAAAGAAAAAAAGGAAAAAGCTGCTAAAAAATAAGCCCCTGTTTTGCATGGGTAAACAAACACACGAAATAAGAAGTATTAAAATTATAACAAATAAAGGATATCGGGCTTATCAAACAGATAAGAAAGATCACTCTTCAACATAAAATGACATGAACATTGGTCATTAATCAATTGTTATAAACAGAGTATAAATAATTAATAACTATCACATGAGCACTGAAATAGACCCAATCGGTTATGATGAAGATGATGCTGTAAAATACATCCAGAACTATCTTCCTCAAGAATTGAAAGGCAAATTTTCGAATGATGAAATTAATTACATCATTGATATCATATACGAATTTTACGAAGACAAAGGACTACTGAACGAAAGTTCGTCGGACGAAGAAATCATAGATATTGACGAAGACGAATTGATCGAATTCGTTCTAAAAAATACAAAAAAAGATAAGCTAAAAGATTTCTCAGCTGATGAGATAACGTTTATCATACAGGGAGAACTTGCATATTGCGAGTCTATCAATCTTTTCGAATAAGAAAACTTAAATAAACTATTTTGATCATGAACAAAAACGTTTTTGGAGCATTCGCCCTTTCGGCAGCTCTATTATTTTCGAGCTGTGGTGCTAGTGATACAGTTAAAGGAACAGGTATAGGTGCAGGTGCAGGTGGTGCATTAGGTGCAGGTATTGGAGCTCTTATTGGTGGTGGCAAAGGTGCTGCTTGGGGAGCTGGTATAGGTGCCGTTGTTGGTGGTAGTGCAGGTGCTATTATCGGAAACAAAATGGATAAGCAAAAGAAAGAGTTGGAGTCAATCAACGGAGCTCAGGTAGAATCTGTTAATGACGGACAAGCTATCAAAGTAACTTTTGCATCGGGTATTTTGTTTGCAACAAACTCAAGCTCATTGAACTCAGCTTCACAAAGTGCTCTTAGTCAATTTGCTACATCTTTGAAAGGAAACCCCGACACCGATGTTCAAATTACAGGTCACACAGACAGCAGTGGTTCTGATGCAGTTAACATCCCATTATCAGAAAAACGTGCTCAATCGGTTTACAATTTCCTTATGCAACAAGGAGTTCAAGGGGCTCGTATGACTTCGTCTGGTTTGGGATCATCTCAACCGGTTGCAGACAATGCCTCTTCAACAGGAAAAGCTCAAAACCGTCGTGTAGAAGTATATATCCATCCTAACGAAAAAATGGTTCAGGATGCACAGAAGCAAGCCGGAGCTAAATAATTAGACATTTATCAGATAAATACAAAATCCTTGATGTTAATTGCATCAAGGATTTTTTTCATGTGCCAAAAAGAGTAAATTTGTAACCAATTGTAGGGGCGTATAATCATACGCCCGTTTGTAATAAATGTTTAACTAATCGAGGGCGTATAATTATACGCCCCTACAATATACCAATGCTGCATAAAACTCGAGCCATAGTACTCAACACGATCAACTACAATGACAAGTATCTGCTTGCCACAGTGTATACGAGTGATTTTGGCAGGGTTACATACATGGTTCCGAAGTCTCGCAGCAGGTCCACGAAGGTGCAGAAGTCGCTATTTGCCCCGTTATCTATCCTCGAAATGGAAACCGAGCATCAGGCTTCACGAGATATTCAACGGATACGTGAGGCTCATATACTTTATCCTTTGTATTCTATTTCGGGAAACATGGTAAAAACATCTCTAGTTTTGTTCCTATCCGAATTTTTGAGCCGTATATTGAGGGATACTGACGAGTATGAGATTATATACAATTACCTAAGCCACTCGATACAGGTATTGGAGGAAAGCGAAAAAGGGCTGGCTAATTACCATTTGGTATTTATGCTGAAACTGACTCGTTTTCTAGGATTTTATCCTAATTTAGAGGAATATCACAAAAATGATTATTTTGATATGCTGAACGGGATATTTGTAACCCATCAGCCTTTGCATAATCATTATGTAAATAAAGTAGACAGCAAAGTCCTGTCGCTTTTATCGAGAATAGCATACGAAAATATGCACCTGTTTCAGTTTTCGAGGCAGGATCGACAAAATATTATAAACCGTATGTTGGAGTATTATCGTATTCATTTACATGATTTTCAACCGCTCAAGTCAACAGATATTTTACACGAATTGTTCTGAAATAAATATATTTAAACGCTAAAAAAAAATTGATGAGACGTAAGCATTACGTCTCATCAAGTAACTTGTAACTCATAACTTGTAACTATTTACACTATGAATATCAACGAAATACAGTCTTACTACTCCACTATTATCACCAAATATAAGGGGGAGCAAGACCAATTAAAGAAAGTAATATTTTGGGTAGGAACTATACGATTGATTATTGCCGTAGCTGCGATAGTGAGTGCATATATCCTGTGGGGAGATACCTCAACCGTGATATTAACTCTTATCGTATGTACTATTATATTTCTCGCTTTGATGAAATATCATAACCGATTGTTTGTAAAAAGAAGCTATTGCGAACAACAGATACTCAATGCTCAAAACGAATTGAAAGGCATCGATTATGATTTTTCTGCATTCGACGGGGCTGACGAAAAAGCCGATGCCGAGCATAGTTTTAGTCTCGATCTCGATTTGTTTGGTAACCGATCGTTCTTTCAATCTATAAACCGTACCGTTACTTCTTTTGGAAAAGATGCACTTGCTAATATATTTATACATCCTTTCGAGAATAAAAAAGACATCATAGAACAACAGCAAGCTCTAAAAGAACTTAGCCAAAAAGGAAAACTCTTAGCTCACTTTAGAGCAATAGGTCAAATGAGTGAAACCGACAGTTTGAACTCAAAAGATTTTTCGGCATCATTTAAACGTCCACCAATATTAAAGGATAGTATTTTCTGGAAAAGCATGGTGTACGTTATACCTATTATCCATATTGTATTCGGGTTACTTATCTATTTCAATATCATGTCGGCAGGGTATTATTCGATAATCTATGTTCTAACATTAATTATAAGTGCTATTCCGGGGGGAAAAATAAAGCAGATAATGGACACTTTTGACGAAAAATCGAAGGTACTGGATACTTACTCGAAACTTTTCAAAATTATTGAGGATGAGAACTTTGATTCTGATAAACTGAGGAATATTCAATTGCAGCTAAAAGGGGCTGTAAGTGCATCGCAGGCAATAAATCAATTAAAATCGTATCATAACAATCTGACTGTTTCGTATACTTTTCCCGTATTGATGCTGTTTAATCCTTACCTGCTTTGGAACGTAAAATATGCCATTAAAGTAGAAGAATGGACTGAAAAGTACAAAGCTGAAATCGAACAATGGTTTGGGGCTATTGCTCAATTTGATATGCTGGTTTCGATGGGAACTTTTGCTTTTAATCACCCTGATTATACATATCCACAGGTTGACGATAAATTTACCTTTGAGGGAAAAGCTTTAGGACATCCCATGCTGCATAGAGATACTTGTGTACGCAATGATGTTGATATTTCTAAAACTCCTTATTTTTTGGTGATTACGGGAGCTAATATGGCAGGCAAAAGTACTTACCTGCGCACGATCGGCATCAATCACACATTGGCTTGTGCAGGTATTCCCGCATGTGCCGAATCGTTAACATTTTACCCCTGCCAACTGGTAACCAATCTGCGTACTGCCGATTCGTTGGCTGACAACGAATCGTACTTCTTTGCTGAATTGAAACGCCTGAAAATGATTATTGACCGCTTACAATCGGGTGAGGAATTATTTATCATATTGGATGAAATCCTAAAAGGAACCAATTCCGAAGACAAGCAAAAAGGTTCGATGGCTTTGATGAAACAATTGATCTCCCTCAACGGAAACGGTATCATTGCCACTCACGACCTGTTGTTGGGAAATCTGGAACAGGAATATCCCGATAATGTTAAGGATTACCGTTTTGAAGCGGATATTACCAACGATCAGCTATCTTTCTCTTATAAAATACGAGAGGGGGTCGCTCAAAACATGAACGCCTGCTTCTTGATGAAAAAAATGGGTATTACAGGATTATAAAGCCATCATTTTGTACTAGCCAAATAATGGTTTAAGTGAAACGGTTTTTACCTACTGAGATGCGTCAGTCGCTCAATTTTTTTGGCAAACTCCATCTCCTTTACGCTTGTTTTACGAAACAAGAGCGCCGCAATACAAATACCGATAGCCAGCGTAAATAACAACGACATGGTAAGCGTAAGGTTATGAGCCATAGAGATAAGGATAGACGGATTTTCGTCAGCCGCAGCCAAATCGGTAATCTTAATTCCTGCTAACATAGTCTTATAGGCATACATACCGGGAATCATCGTTATACAAGCAGGCATCGTGAAAACAACAGGAGGATTATCTACCCTATGAGCCGCAACTATACCAATAAACCCAATAACAACCGAACCTGTAAGAGTTGCCATAATAAGACCAAAATCCATCTGTAAAAGGATAAAACGCAGGCAATGCCCCATTCCACCCAACAGTCCGGCAACAATCAGTATCCTCTTGGGTGTTCCGAAAAGGATTCCCCAACAAATACCTACAACACAGGCTATAGAGAAATCTCGTATAACAGCTAATATTATATCTGTATTCATACTTTTTCGATTATAGCTTAAAATTATCAATACCCATGAGGGTAATACTCAAAGTCATTCCGGCAGCAATGCAAAGCAGGATAAATCCGGCAAACAAAGCCCTGTTTACTGCCGACGAAAGATAACCCTCTATCAAGTCTATAACACTATTGATAAGAGGCACACCCGGAATCAAGTAAAGAACTGCGGTTGCCATAGCCGACTGTGGATTGTCACCAATATTATAAATAGTACCCAACCCCGTAATGGTGGTGGTAATAAAAGCGGCAATGCTGATAGAAATCATCTGATTATAACGCAGGGCAGCAATTTTATACCTAAACAACGAGCCAAAAAATGCTCCTATTAAGGCAATGGCAGCATTGAGGGTATCACCCATCGACAGAAAGCACAGTCCGGCACAAGACAATCCTACGGCAATAGATACAATCCAAGGATTATAATGCGGCATTTTTTTGATGCTGTCAAATTCTTTTTCAGCCTCTTCAATAGACAGGTTTTGCTCGTAAACTTTCCATGTCAGATGGCTTACTTTGGTCAATACTTCGAAGTGTACTACATGTGTAGGCGATTCTTTGAACATGGTTATCGTATCGTCTTCACGGCAATGACTTCGCACGGTTACCAAAAGTCCTTTAAAAGTGGGTTGCAGGTTGATATCAAATCCCCAGGTGAGAGCCATACGCCTGATATTGCTCTCTACACGTCCGCTATGAGCTCCCGATGCCAGCAAAAATGTTCCGATATCGAGTATCAAATCGGCAAATCGCTTGACCGGAATATTTCCCACTATTGCACAATCGTATTTAGTTTCCGGCATATCAAAATATACTTTTTATCCTTTTGAAGTTTCAGACTTGTTTATTGCCACAAACTTAGATAAAATACTCTAAAAAATTAGTACCACCCATTAAGTTTAATAGAGTTTATTTTGAATAAGAATTTATTTTAAATGATTATCAGCAACTTATGAAATATATTATTTTAGGTAATGATATACTAGTTTACACTAAATATTTACTGTTTTAGGTATTCCATTATATTTATAATGAACAACCTCGAGGTATCAAAAGGAGTTTGCTACGCAATCCTAATAATTCCGACCCAAGGGTCGGGGTATTAAACCACTTTTATGAATAAGTTGCCCAACTGTCAGATCGAGCCTTAACTCTTACACTCGTTTTCGGCTTCAATCCAAGGATTCCACCCATTCTCCAAATTAGTGATAAGCGCTTCATTAAGCCATCGGCATATTTCCTGCGATCACCAATCTTTTCAATTTGATTCAAACAGCTTTGGATACGTGAAACTTTTTACCTTATCTAAAGGGGTGTTTTGTTTTTTTTGAAGTGTAGACATTTTTTTTTACTCTTCCGATTGAAAGCGTAAAAAAGTAAATAGATCCGTTTCTAAGTATGTCCCGTTTCCGTCCCGGGCAATTTTCCTAAAATAGAATAAACCACTCGAAAAGAGTGGTTTACATCAATTATGTTGCGGGAACCGGACTCGAACCGATGACCTTTGGGTTATGAGCCCAACGAGCTACCAACTGCTCCATCCCGCGATATTTCGAGTACAAAGATACGTCTTTTTTAATACAGTCCAAACATTTTGAGGACTATTTTTGTATTATTTTGACAGCTCTTCTTTATCATACTAACCGCCAATACAATAGAAACCTTACCATTTGTAATTTAATCCAAAACTCACAAGTTCGTTGACTTGAAGGTAACCCAGTTTTTTATCACGGACAACATTGTCATCGAATCGTGCATTCAAGTTTATAGTTGCACCCAACAAACGAGTAAAACGCATTGCAAATGTGTTTTCGAACTCAACTAACGTTCTTTCATAGTTTGTGAAATATTTAAAACGAGAAGTCCAAGTCATATATCTATTAAAATCAAATGTTAGGTTCGAATTGATTTGAGAACCTATTTCAAGCAGTGCCCTATCTCCTTTTGGCACCCCGTATCTCGTCTCATCTACTTTATCATCCCTTACATAATTATAGCGCATAGAGAGTGGTGATAAATTTAGGTTAAAAGATAACTTCTTCCTTTTATCGCTCTTAAAATTCTTATCTAATTTGTACCCTAGACCAATACTGAGATCCATAACTAAAGGAGATAAAAAGGAGGAGTTTCTTTGATTTGAATTAACCGGATAACTATTAAAAAATTTAGTACTTGTTTCTAACCTTGTTGAGTACGACCACTTATTAAAGGCTCTGTATCCCAAAATATTCTCCAAGCGAAATAAATCTTCACTTATGTTTACATCGTGCAATTTATCAGCCGGTGTCGATTGCAAATTCAATCTCCACTCCATGGTATTATCAAAAGTTACCTTATCTTTTTTATAATTTAAAGTCAATCTATGGGCATTACGGATCGTATAGTTTCTATTACCTCCCGAATTCCAGTTGTCGGAAATATAATTTTGTGCAGCCTCAAGGGTGTGATCGCCGTGTTTAACCCAATAAATATAGCCGGGTTTTATTTTTTCTATTTCAACAGGAGTTATTCGAACCGCATCATCTGTAGCAATTAAATCATTGATAAAGCTCCGTTTAGTTGCATCTTCTTCGTTGAGTTTAGGAATACTTTTCAGTACAGAAGCATTATATTGAACGTCTCCAATATTACTCATATTCATATAGAAATTTCTACGGCGATCCTGAACCACCTCTGCCCGCTGAATCAATGGTGCAAATGTTTCATCTTCGGGTATCAAGTGAAATTTAGGGCTTTCTATTTTTGAGTCCCTAGGTACAAAATTGAGACGTGGAGGTAAAATTTTCCCATCAAAAACAACCGGCAAGAATTGAGGATCGTATATTACCGTATCTCTAAAACTCACATTATAAGGAAACGCGTCCCATCCTACAGGTGGTACTATAATCAGACCATTAGCTCCTCTAGTATACACCAAAACAGAGTCGCGATCAGACATAGACACCATCTCATTCGTAAGTCCCTTTTTATCAGTTCTTACATATGATGGAGCTACATTATCACGAAAAACCAAATTGATAGTTTCTGCATATGATGTCAATGAAAAAAATGACACCAAAACTAATGCTGGAATATAAAATAAAGAATTTTTCATCTCGATTAGATTGCTTTCCTTTTAACCGGTTTAAGACATCAATCCGGTTAAAGAATTAGACATAGACCTCAAACTCTGCAAATATAACAATAAATCAATAAAGAGATGCAAATTTTACACAAACCGGCATATCCAGTTTTATATCGTGCTCGGTATTTTCGAGTAAACCTGTATTTTCATTAATCTTAAAAACCTGAATTACATCGCTATCACGACAAGCAACCAGCAATAATTTACCATTGGGAGTAATTGCAAAATTGCGAGGATGCACACCCGTAGATTGATATCCCACCTTGGTTAACCTCCCATCTACCTCATTTATAGAGAATATAGCAATACCGTCTCCCTTCAAACGGTTAGAGGCATATAAGAATTTACCGTTAGGAGTAATCCCTATATCGGCACTGCCTTTTGCATTTAAAGTATCAGCTTTTATGGTTTGTATTTCGGTCAAACTTCCATCATTATAATTAAAAGCCACTACATCGCCCGAAAGTTCGGTTACAACATATGCGTATTTATTATTGGGGTGAAATTTGAGGTGACGAGGTCCCGAACCTGCTTTTAAGTCAAATGCAGCAGGAGTTCCCACAGTCAAAAATTTTCCATCTGTTTCATTTACATTAAACTTATGAATTTGGTCTGTGCCCAAATCATTTGCAAACAGGTATTTTCCGTCCGGAGTAAACTGTACACAGTGGATATGAGACTGCTTTTGACGCTCCACATCAGCACCTTTTCCCGAAAAACTAATTACTTCAGACGCTGCCTCTACCCCACCCTTTTCATTTACCGGAAAATAAGTAAGACTGCCTCCCGAATAGTTAGCCGTAACAACATGCTTGCCATTGGCATCGATGTTTATGTAGCAAGGAGCACCACCACCTGTTAATTGCTTATTGATAAAAGACAACTTACCATCCTTTTTATCAAAAGAAAAAGCATTGACGGCAGATGTTTTTGCATCATCGTTTTCTGTTACTGCATATACAAACTTCTCGGACTTATCTAATACCAAATAAGACGGATTATCTACATTTATTTCGCTTACATATTCAGATGTTCCTGTAATGGTATCTAACTTATAGACATATAAGCCTTTGCTCTCGCCCGAAGTATATGTACCTACCAACATATACATCTGTGTACTACTCTTTTCAATTTGATTCATAGACTGATTACCTGTGTTCGTATTATTCAAACCTTTATTTGTACATCCAGCTATAAGAAAGATGGATGAAAGTATAACTACAACTTTTTTTAGCATTGTTTATAAGCTTAAATTTGAACTCTCAAAATAGAATAAACAAATTTAATCAATAAAAATTCGAGATCAAGCCCTATTTAATAAGAAAATTCGATTGGGAATATTTTTTTATTATTCAAAAAAGGCTATCTTTGCAGTCCGTAAAGAAAGAATAATTAAAAAAATAATATAAGCAATGAAAAAAGGTATTCATCCAGAAAACTACCGTCCAGTTGTTTTCAAAGATATGTCAAACGACGAAATCATAATTTCTCGTTCAACAATCAATGCAAGAGAAACTATTGAAGTAGACGGTGTTACTTATCCTCTAATCAAATTGGAGATCACTAGTGCATCTCACCCTTTCTACACAGGAAAACAAAAACTTGTGGATACTGCAGGACGTGTTGATAAGTTCATGAATCGTTACGCAAAACGCACACAAGTTAAAAAATAATTTTACTTGTTGATAATGATACATTAAGGCATTCCGGTTTTTCGGGGTGCTTTTTTATTTATTCCTTTAGCCAAACATTAAGCTCTTCAAAAGAAGAAAGTATTTCCGTTTGATCATTTCGCTTAACCTCTATTTTATTGGAAGATAATAATTTTACAGAAAGTTCATTCAATGGATTATCTGTCAGACAAAAACCTTTTCTCGATAAAAAATTCTTTGTCCAATAATATAATTCACCTTCGGCTTCCAAATAGATTTGTTTCTTTACAATGTGTTCCGAAACAAAGCGACCTGTTTGCTTGTCAAAAACAACGGTCTTATTACCAATATATTCATTAATAGCATCCGAAAGAACTATATCTTCGGTCACACCACATTTCAAACCTTTATCCCTGGCTAACAGCCACAAACGGTCGGCTAAGGTAAGAGCCAATTCAATATCGTGAGTCGACAATAAAATTATTTTATTTTGTTGTGAAGCAATCAGATGCAACAAATTCATTATCTCAATACGATTGACAATGTCTAGAAAAGCCGTTGGTTCGTCCAAAATTATAATCGGGCATTCTTGAGCCAAAGCCTTTGCAATCATTACCTTTTGACGCTCGCCATCCGATAATTCGGCAACATACGAATCCTTTTTATGAAGAATACAAACATCGTGCATAGCCTGCTCTACAATACGGTGATCGTCTTTCGTCAATCGCCCGAAGAAGCCCGTATAAGGGTATCTACCTAAAGCAACCAGTTCCGTTACAGTCAATCCGCCTACAACCGTTTTATCAGTTAGTACCAATCCCAAGAGAGTAGATAACTCTTGTTCGGAATACTTAAGAATGTTTTTTCCTTGCAAAATCACCTCACCTTCCAACGGCAATTGAAGACCCGTGAGTGTGCGTAACAGCGTTGATTTTCCGGCACCGTTAGACCCCAGCAGACACGTTAATTCTCCTGCATAAAGATCTAAGGACATCCCTTGGTGCAACACCGAAGTATCTCTCTTTCGAGATTTTGGATATCCTATACTTAGGTTTTGGGCTGATATGATAGGCTCTTTGTTCACCGGTTTAAAAATTATACGGGAAATCGCGTTTCTTATAAGGTCTCAACTTAGAGAATGGAACAAGAAAAGATTCCTCACAAGATCGAGCCGCCCTATAAAAAAAAGGAGTAAAATTGAACCCCTCTTTAGAAATAGTCCATCGAGGGGAATCCCAATATTGAAGATCGGTATAATCGCAATAATCATCGTCACTCGTTGGCTTTTGAAAATCTTGTTGCTCGTTAATTAAATTATATATTGTTTCAGAATCAATAGTGTATATATCTTCCAAACGATAACTCTTACCAGTATGCAAATCCAACAGATAGCCCACACCGCCAAAATCGGGATGGGCGCCTCCGCAATACCAAGAGGAGAATATTTCGAAACCAATCAGATCTTTATCCAAATAATCTATACTGGTTGTGTACTCAATGCCATCACCCTCACTATAATGCCAGTCTGATGAACAAGACAATTGATTCATTATATTCTCGAAATGTATTTCGTCCAATACCCGATTAATAGTGGCTACTTGACTCTTTTCGAAACCATTACCTAATCTAAAAAATGGTGCAGCACAATGTTTCTCCGAAAACCATATAATCGATTTATCAGCCATCTGCGAAACAGAATCCCTATTCAATTTTATAAAGGAAGAACGGGCATAGTCATAAGCATTCTCTGATTTCAACTTTTTAATAAAGTCTATATTATCGTATGGATTAGTGATATTATCAATATCTATCGGGGTCAATACCACAGGCAATGTTTTGCCCTTACTGACCCATGTTCCCTCAAAACCTTCTCCTCTTTTTCTTAAGGTAAAAGTTTCGGACACTGCGTCAACACCCGATTCTACCACCAATTTGTATGTTCTATTTACTTTTATAAGATTGCCTCTCAAGACAATATCCTTAAGCGACGATTGATAAAAATACCTTCCCATCAAGTTTTGATCGTCATTTGGTTCTTCATTCGAATAATCGTCAATACTCATATAAATAGGAATAGTACCCATTGTGCCTTGCAACCGATATTCTTTTTGAGCAAATACTATTGTTGACAATAAAAATAATTGTATCGTAAACAGAATCGACTTCATTTATTATAGGATAATTTAGTTGAAATATTGTATTTTTTTTTGATTCACAATTACATAAATAATTACCGGAGCTCCAAATAATGGAGTAATTGCATTTAATGGTATTAATCCTGCCGATCCGGGAATGACACTTATTAAGTTACACAGCAAAGCCATAAATGTACCCAAAAGTATGGTCATAGGCAACAGCGATTTATGGTTAGAAGTTCCCAACATAAGACGTGCAATATGAGGTACAGCCAGCCCTATAAAAGATATAGGACCGCAATAGGCAGTAGTAACAGCCGTTAATATACCTGCACAAACTAACAACAGAAAGCGTATTCGTTTGATATTCACACCCAAATTAGCAGCATATCGTTCTCCCAATAATAGTGCATTGAGAGGTTTTACCAACAATATTGCCAATACCAACCCGATGGAAACAGTTATACAATAGAAAGGCAATTGAGCCATAGATACTCCCGAAAAATCGCCCATTCCCCAAATCATATACGAAAATACCTGATCGCTTGTACTCCAATACTTCAATAATGAGATAACGGATGAGGTAAGGTAGCCCACCATAATACCTATAATCAGCAACATAATGTTATTCTTTATAACCGAAGCAAAACCTATAATGATAACAAGTATTAAAGCTGCACCCATAAACGCCCCTGCAACAATGGTCATAGATACCGACAGATCGAAACCCATTGTATTACCGATTACACCGCCAAACAGTAGGATTACAATGGCAACCCCCAACCCTGCTCCTGTACTGACACCCAAAATTCCGGCATCGGCTAACGGATTACGAAAGGCTGTTTGCAGCAACAACCCCGAAACGGCTATCCCTCCACCGGTAAATAGTGCAGTAATGGCTTGAGGAAGTCGCACTTCGAGAACAATATGTTCCCACGATTTTTTCAGCACTTCACCACCTGTCAGAATATCAAAAATAGCTTGAAACGGAATCCTTACCGATCCCACAAACAGGTTGGCAAAGAACAGAATTATAATTCCACCCAAAAGAAGGATTGTATATTTTATAAAGTGATTCGTTTTCAACTTTAAGTACCTATTTACGATCAAAGATAATAACATTTACTCTCTAGGGCAAACGCATAACAAAAACATCCTTGCTTCGAGGATGCCTGGTAGGGGCGTATTGCATACGCCCGGTATCTTTTCTTATTCTCGGGCGTATGCAATACGCCTCTACGGTCTTCGATAATAATATCAATCAATTACATACGTTTGCCCTAATTTACTCTCTCATCCTACTGTAATAGCGGGAAGTATAATTAGGAAAAAGATCAGGATGAAAAACAGCTGCAAAATCCGCTAAAATATAATCGGGATGAATAGGCAAATCTTCGTAATACGATTTTGTTTTTGCATTGCATTCATAAATATTTCGATTCTTAAAAGCCGAAAAATACGAATAGGGCTTATATTCTTTTTCCAACGAAGCATATGTCAAATCACTGGGATGATTGTATTTTATCAACCAAAATCGGGCTTCTCCAGCCTTATCCAGTACCTGTTCAAAAGCCAAAGGTGTAGATGCAACCTTTTCATTATCAGACCACACGTATGTAGCACCGGCATCACTCAACATTATAGAGGTAGAACTGCCCCCTCCGGAGGTATTCCATACATTTCCAAACATCAAATCGATAAACACGGTAGGCTTATCGGTTACTGATGCCAACTTATTTTTAATTGTATTGTAATTACTTTCGGTACTGCTGAACAACGAATCTGCCTCTGCCTCTTTATCAAAAAATAACGAGTAAAACCGAATCCATTCGGCACGACCTAGCGGAAGAGGTTCCATATAATCAGGAGTCTCGATAATCGGTATTCCTGCTTTGCCTACACTGCCATAAGTAAGACCTTGTATGGGGGTTGCAAAAATAGCTTCAGGATCGACATCTACAATTTTCTCAACCATAGGATTGGATGCTTGACCCAAATCGGTAATCGTTCCATTTTTTACACCTTCTTGAATATAGTCAATATCAATATAATGAGGCTCACAAACTCCTTTTACAGTAGGTAAAGCTCCTATTTCGTTTAGCGTAGCACAATGAATAGTGGAGTAAACGGCAACCCTCTCTAAGGGAGTTCTTATAACCGTACCACCTTTCGGCAAATTGGCAGGCAATTGTTTTGTCTTGTCCACCAAAATATATTGCTGCAAAATCTTTGTAGAATCCCAAGGATCGACAACTGTTACCACTTTGTAGTCTGTATATTTTTGAATGATAAATCCTTTGGCATATTTTATTGTATAAGTTGTATCATACTGTTGAACAGCAAAATTATCTGCTAGAGGCTTACCTCTCGAACAGGACGAAAAGATAATCAGAAAAAGAATAAAGATAGAGACGCAACGCATTGCGTCTCTACGATAATATAAAAATGTATGTAATATCATCTTACTTATTTAATAAAGAAAGCTCCCTGAGTATTTAATCCTCCTGTATTAAACGAACTAACTAAAGTTCCTGTTGATGATGAAATAATATACATCATGTCGTTTGTCCTATAATCAGAAGTACCGATATACAAATTATTTGTAGCCGGATCGATATTCAACGTCGATGGGCTTGCTGCAAAATTAACAGTAGCAGCTACAAAACTACCATCCAAATATTTTTTAGCATCTACATCATACACCTTATAACTCACCGATGTTGCACCCGATTGGGCATAAATGGTATATAATTTATCGCCTTTTGGATCTATTCTCATTATGTTTGCATTACCCAAAACATCAACCGAATAATCGGCATTTATGCGTTGAAGTGTATTGTACACTTTAGGTTCTCCAAAACCGTAGTTGCCCATAGATATTACATATACATTGCCTTTTCGGTCAACTTCTAATCTGGTCGGATTGATAATAACCGAAACATCCCTTTCTTTAGTAAATGTTTTTGCGTCTATAACCGATACTGCTTTATCGTAATTAGGAAAATTCAGCCCCCCCGAATTGGCTACATAAATCTTTCCATTATAAACTACCACATCTTCGGGGTTGTTACCTACTTTCAGTTGGTTAGGCTCTAATTCCATTGTGCTTCTCTTGATACGTGCCAAATAACCATCAAAATAAGTTACATACACATAAGTATCATCGGCGGTAAGGTATCTTGGCATTTGAGTATTCTTATCTCTTGTCGAAACAATTGTTTTGACCTTTTTACCCTGCATATCTGTTACATAAATAACACCCGAACCATATACTGCAATGTACATATTATTGCCTGCTATGCAAAAATCTTGGGCTGTATCTCCCAATTTTAATCCCCCATTCGACGATTCGAAAACGGTCGGATTACATTGTCCGGTTTTCTTGTCATAATAAGATAAAGATGAACTATTGGGGATATTAAAAGATCCACCATTAAGAATAAATGCTCCTTGAGTAGAAGTTAATGGAGGTGTCCAAGGGTCGTATGTAGTTTCGTCGTCGCCCGAACACGATATAAAGGCGAATGCGAGTAAAGATAGAAGCAAACTTCTGAACAAAATGTTTTTGTAATTCATAATTTATTTAATTAAGTATGGTAATTTTTTTCAGTAAACGAGTTGACAAGTACACAAGTCTTGTTAACTCTTAAAATATTAATCTTGCTGATATTCTGAAAGATCTGCCCGGCATGGGATAACCTTTTATTATTTCATAATTTTTATTGGAGAAGTTCGATAAATCGCCTTGCAGCCTAAATTTTACTTGCTCAAAGCTAAAAGTCTTATTTACCGATATCGATTGATCGTAATACGGATCTAAGCGAGATGCCCGCGTATGATCTAATTGTGCATAACGTTTACCACTTGCAACTAATGTATATGAAATATTCACCCATGGGTTTTCTAAACTAACAGTACCCGACCCGCTATGCTCGGGTGTATAAGGTATTTGCTTATTAGTTTCGTCATTTTTAGCCGATTGGTAACTATACACAGCCGAAGCAAATAATTTGAATCGAGAAGAAAAATCTACCTGCGAAGAGGTGGAAACATCTATACCTTTGATAGTCACATTGTCGATATTTATCATTGTCATTGCCAAAGGGGCAGCAGCAAATATGGCTATCTTATCTTTTACCTTGTTTACATATCCGTCTACCGACACATTTAGCATAGTATATTTATCACTTATTGCCTTAATAAAGGTAGTCCCTATGTTGTATTGTTTTGATATTTCGGGACGGAGACCGGTATTTCCAATACGGAAATAATACATCTCGTTGAAAGTAGGCACACGAAGTATATCTTTGTAAGAAGCCCTCAATCTCAATCCATTATTAAACGGATTGTAGGAAATGCTAAGTGCCGGAGACAACCGCTGCTTATTAGCGGGACGATTGCCCTGTTTTACATTTTCATCAATATAAGTGCCTAGAATACTTCCGGTAGCTGTCAGACGTTTGGTTACAGCCTGTAGGTTTAAAGCTGTCAGTGAAGTATTTCGGGAAGGATATTGTTGACCCTCAAAATTAGAAACCAACTTATTATAAGCATAATCTTGTGCCAAAGAAGCCGACATTACCGACGATATATTGTACAACACCGAAGCCGAAGTGTAATATTCGGACTGAGTATACTCATCACTCCAAAATCCTTTGGAATATTTTATATCCTTATCTTCATATCTACTGTATAAGCTTGAGTATTTAGCAAATCCTTTCAGGGAGAATTTTGAAGTAAAATTATTTTCGTAATTAGCTTGTGCAAAAAAATCGTCACCCCACAAACGTTCGTTGGCATCTGTCTTTTCCGAAATTACAGATCCGGGTAATCCTCTTTCGGAATCGTAATAAGAGGTTTTTAATTGCAATGTACCTGCTTTTTTGAGATTGCCGTAGACATTCAGTTCTGTTCGGAGAGCATCAATATCCGAATTGTTCCGTTTACGGTGTTCTTCAAACTGTCCGTTATCAAATATAAAAGGATAATTGCCATCGGCTCTTTGCCAATTAACATTTAGTGTAGCCGCCCACGAGGACGAAAACTCATAAGCTACAAAAGCAGACGGATTAAACAAGCCCCATGAACCTGTCATAAGAGATGCCTGACCCTTATACTTTTTGTTTCCAAAATTGGGTTTTGATGTTTTGATATTCAATGTGCTAGCTGATGCAAATGCCTTTGCAGACTGAAATATATCGTCAGCTTGCCCTATACTAAGCGATATGAAAGAGATATTATCTAGCGAGAAGCGTCCAATATCAATTGCTCCCGATTGAGCATTGCTATAAGCCACGCCATCGTACAGAACGCCTGTGTATTGATCGCCCAAACCTCTTACGGACACGGTCTTAACACCTCCTAAGCCTCCGTAATCTTTGACCAACACTCCCGAAAACTGCCTAACAGCATCTGACACAGACAGCACGCCTCTACGCTCCATATCTGCTTGGGTTATCACTTGTAAGGGCGAAGACGATTTACTTACCGAAGGGATAGATTTGGCAATAACTCTCACCTCATCAATACTTTGAGTGTGTATAGAATCATTACTTTGAGCATCCATTTTGATGAAACAGAGCTGAAAAACAAACAGAATAAGCAGAAATTTAGAATACTTCATGTCTCGAAAGCCTATAAGATAATAGATGAAGCTTTCGGATAAGGTGTTGTGAAGAAATTACAATGGAAAAATTCTATGAAAAGAATGAATCGACAGTTCTTTGATCTTCAGCTCTATACCTCGAAAGCTGTTTAGTATCACTTTTTTGTCGTCTTGTAGGTTTTCTGACTTACACTCTTTCGAATGCTTACAGTAGCGAGTCTGTTCAGGTCTTTCACCTGATTGCCCTTATTGAATCCTGATTATATCTTAGAATATTCGCAGGAACAAAACAACGCTGCAAAGGTATGTTATAATATCTGAATTTACAGCCACGAGAATGTTAAATATTTATCACCTATCCCACCCTTGCCAAAAGAGGAGAATATTAAACTCATCTTTTAAATTTTGTTTCGTAAGTTTGTATAAAACTTAGTTGGCAATGATGAATAATTATGGGTATGTACGAGTAGCAGCAGCTTCACCTCGCTTGAAGGTTGCGGATTGCGATTTTAATACTGACGAAATATTGAAAGTGATAACCGATGCCGATAAACAAGGTGTTTCGGCTATTGTGTTCCCCGAAACCTGCATAACATCTTATACGGCTCAAGATTTATTGCATCAACGGGTATTGTTAGATGAGGCGGTAAATTCACTGGAAAAGATACGTTTAGCGAGTGAGCGATCGTCAATAATTATTATAGTGGGTACGCCGCTTCAAATAAGCAACAAGCTGTATAATGTAGCAGTTGTTGTTAATGGAGGTGCTATTTTAGGTGTTGTTCCTAAAACTTTTTTGCCCAACTACAACGAGTTTTATGACAAGCGTTGGTTTTCGTCCCCTCGAGAATTAACAAGTAATACTATCGAATTGTGCGGGCAAAATGTACCCGTAGGTACCGATCTTATTTTTCAGGCTCCCGATTTTAATTTTGCTATCGAAATTTGTGAAGACCTGTGGACACCGCTTCCACCGTCGAGTATACATTCGTTGTATGGAGCAGAGGTTATTTTTAATCTGTCGGCAAGTAACGAAACCATCGGGAAACATTCGTACCGAAAATCGTTGGTGAGCCAGCAGTCTGCCCGATGTATTGCCGGATATGTATACGCAGCAGCAGGTAATGGCGAATCTACTTCCGACATTGTTTTTGGAGGTAGTAGTATGATTGCCGAAAATGGAACGATTTTGGCAGAAACCGAGCGTTTCTCCTTCAATAGCGAGTTTTGTGTAACCGATATTGATATAGACCGTTTAAGAAACGACCGCTTAAAGAATAAATCATTCTCTATCTCGGAATACAGAAATTTGGATGAGGTTAAATATCGAATCATAAAAGCAGGTACATCAAAAGTCGATGCAGAGTTCTCTCTGTCTCGATTTATAAGCCCGACCCCCTTTGTTCCATCGCCCGAAAATTTGGATGAAAGATGTTCCGAAATATTTGCCATACAAGTAGGTGGCTTAGCTAAACGTCTGCTGCACACCAACTGTCAAACGATGGTGATAGGTGTATCGGGCGGATTAGATTCTACTTTGGCGTTGCTGGTGATGGTAAAAGCCTTCGATAAGCTGAATATTGCCCGTAAAAACATTTACGGTATTACTATGCCCGGCTTTGGCACTACCGACCGTACTTATAATAATGCTTTGAATCTGATGAAATCGTTGGGTGTAACCATCAAGGAGATACCTATACGAGAGGCTGTTATGCAGCACTTTAAAGATATAGAACACGACCAAAGCATTCACGATATAACTTACGAAAATTCGCAAGCTCGTGAGCGTACCCAAATATTGATGGACTATGCCAATAAAGTAAACGGTTTGGTTATAGGTACAGGTGACCTTTCGGAATTGGCTTTGGGCTGGTGTACATATAATGGCGACCACATGTCGATGTATGCCGTAAATACAAGTATTCCTAAAACATTGGTGAAAACCCTTGTCCGTTGGGTTTCTGATACACAGTTAGATAAAGATTCACAACATATTCTTTTGGATATTTTGGATACACCTGTAAGCCCCGAATTGTTGCCGGCAGGAAAAAATGGCGAAATCCTGCAAATAACAGAAAATACTGTTGGACCTTATATTTTGCACGATTTTTTCTTATACAATATGCTTCGTTTTGGGTACGAACCCCGTAAAATATACTTTTTGGCACAACACGCATTTAAAGAAAAGTATCCGAAAGAAGAAATCTTGAAATGGCTCAAAGTCTTTTATCGCAGGTTCTTTTCGCAACAATTCAAGCGTTCGTGCATACCCGATGGACCCAAAGTGGGTTCTATAAACCTTTCTCCTCGTGGCGATTGGCGCATGGCAAGCGATGCTTCGGCTGCTTTATGGTTGAAACAACTGGATGCTATGCAATAGTTGTGTATGCAATAATATTATTGAATATCAGCCAGTTAAATTGTTTTAGTTTCTTTTGAAACTAAAATTAATATTAATACATTTGCTGCCCAAATTTCAATAACAAGGACGAATGAACAAAGTGAAACTAGTAGCAATAGCTACATTATTGTTAAATACCTCGGCTATGTTTGCCGGAGATTTACTGACGAATACCAACCAAAGTGTACATTTTCTTCGTAATCCGGCTCGTGACGCTTCTACCGAAATTGATGCAGCGTACACCAATCCGGCAGGTCTTATCAAGTTGAGTGAGGGATTTCATTTTGCATTCAACAATCAAAGTGCGTTTCAAACCCGAACAATTACATCTACATCTTCCATATTTAGGGCGAATGGAGGATTGGATACAAAATCATTTAAGGGTGAGGCAACTGCTCCTATTATTCCCAGTTTGCAAGCTGCATATCGCAAGGGAAAATGGGCATTTTCGGGAAATGTGGCTGTTGTAGGTGGTGGTGGAAAAGCAACATTCGACAAGGGACTTCCTTCGTTCGAAGCCCTTTCGGGAACCGGTGTTGTTATTGTTAATAAGATTGCACCTTTAAGCGGTTTTAAGGCAAACCAATATCAGGTTGACCAATACATGGAAGGATCCAACTTTATCTATGGGGTACAAGTGGGAGGTACATATGCAATCAACAAAATGTTCTCTGCTTATGTTGGAGCCAGATTGAATATCGTAAACAATAAATACGAAGGGCATTTAAGAGGTTTAAAAATGAACCTTACACCTACGTCTTCTCCTACTTACTCTCCCAATATGGTATATGCTGCATCTATATTGAATACTGCAGCAAGTGCCACAACTGATCCTGCTACAAAAGCAAAGATCGGAGTTATGGCTAAAGCGTCGTCTGATGAAGGGGCTAAGCTTGAGTCTACCCAATCGGGATGGGGAATAGCGCCAATAATAGGTCTGAATTTCAACTGCAACGACATCTTAAATATTGGTGTTAAATACGAGTTTAAAACTGGACTTGATGTTAAAAACGATACTAAAGTTGACGACACAGGTATGTTTGCCCACGGTGTGAATACTGCCAACGATGTACCTGCTTATTTGTCGATTGGTGCGTCTTTAAAATGTGGTCCGAATGTGACAGCAAGCTTGGGATATCACCACTTTTTTGATTCCGAAGCTAAGATGCAAGATGACAAGCAAAAGGATGCAGGTTCTACAAAAGAGCTTCTTGGCGGTGTAGAATACCAAATAAACAAGACATTTTTGGTAAGTGCTGGTGGTCAAATAACCAATTACGGAGTAGGTGATATTTACCAAAAAGATTTAAGCTTTGCATGCGATTCTTATTCACTAGGTTTTGGTGGTGCTGTTAATGTATCTCCATCAGTAAGAATAAATTTAGGTTATTTTTGGACTACCTATTCGGATTATACGAAAGTTCCCGGTGGTGGAACTTCAAAAGATGTATTCGCCAGAACTAACACGGTTTTGGGAGCAGGAGTTGATTTTTCGTTCTAAAATATAGCTGACATTTCGGATGGGAAACTTCTTTATCGAACAAGATAACAAAAGGTTTTAGACCTTGATCAAAAGACTGCCGACAGGCGGTCTTTTTTCGTTGTGTAGGTTAGTAACTCAATAAGATCTTTTGAAGGAAAAACACATTTCGTCATCAATTTAGATATTTTCATACAGTCGGCTGCCTATTTGGTAAAATCAGTAGAATTTGATAATACTATAATCTCAGGAAAGATATATCTTTGTGCTATAAAGAAGCGGATGGAGTTTAAAAGGGTGCACTTTCGTAGGGGCTGGGTTCTTCCCTGCCCATAAACTCATGGGCAGGGAAGAGTCCAGCCCTTACACAGAAATGTCGCATTATTATTGACTACTGTTATATATTGATATGAAGCAGCTTAAAGCTAAAAATTATTTTTTCAAATCATTTCTCACTATTGTTATTGCTATTGTAGTGTTTGCGGGATTGAAACGCATTCTTCCGGGCAGGTTATTTCCCGATAGCAATGGGGGGATTCCGGGTATAGTTATTGATAGTTTGGCTTTAGATGCCATGTCTGCCAATTCGCCATCTGCAGTAACAATTAATCCGTCAGGTAATGATACAATAAACAGGATACATATAAACTCTTCTGATAATAGCGAAGGACTTGGGAATCTAGCAGATTTCTATGAAAAATTATATCAATTGGAGACTTTGCATAAAGGCAAAGCTCGTATTGCCTATTTTGGAGATTCGATGAACGATGGCGATCTTATTGTGCAAGATATTCGAAGTGCATATCAAGCTCAATATGGGGGTAAAGGTGTGGGATTTGTAAGCATAACTTCGCTTTCGGCATCTTCCCGATCATCTGTAACCCACGAATTTTCGAAGAACTGGAATACGCAATCGTTCTTAACCGTAAAAAAACCAAAAAGACCATTTGGTGTAGACGGGCAAGTTGCATTCTCGCCACAAGGGTCTCAAACATGGGTCAAATATACAGCCAACGATGTAGCTAATGCAACATTATTATATAATCCAACCCTTTTTTATGGAAGTTCTTCTAACGGAAATGCTTCGGTAAATGTTGCGTTGAGTAAAGATTCTTCTGCTCATTACGATTTGCCAACAGACCGACTTTTAAATACAATAAAACTATCGTCTACAACCAAAACCTTGAAGGCTACTTTCGAGAAAGCTGACTCTATTCCTTTTTATGGAGTTAATTTCGACGACGGCGAAGGTGTGCATGTCGATAACTTTTCGATACGAGGAAATTCGGGACTGCCCCTTTCGTTATTCAGTGTAAATTTGATGAACGCTTTGGATCAGGTTCTAAATTACGATCTTATCGTTTTAGAATATGGTACAAATGTCTTGGGATACAGTACAACAGACTACAGTTGGTACGAATCTAAAATGTCGGTGGTAGTAAATCACTTGAAACAATGTTTTCCGAATGCTAATTTTTTAATTATTTCGGCAGCAGACAGAGCCGTAAAAACCGATATGGAGATGCAAACCGACAAGGCTGTCGAGCCTTTGGTTAGCAAGCAAAGATTGTATGCAAAGAACACTTATTCGGGCTTTATCGATTTATATACATTGATGGGTGGACATGGGTCTATGGTAAAATGGGTACAAGAGAATCCGTCTTTGGCAAATAAAGATTATACGCACTTCAATCAAAGAGGAGCAAAAAAAATAGCCGGTCTCATCTATGCCGAATTAGATAAAGGCTATGCCGATTATAAGAAACTAAGGGAGTCGGGACAAATTCCCAAAAGAACTAAATAACCCAAGAATTGCATGATTTATAAAAAAATAATACTATTCTTATTCGTCTTTTGTACGGTGTCTTCGGGTGTCTATGCCAAAGATAACAGCGATTTTAAGAATGTAAAGCTACTAGCTCCTATTTTCGAGAAATTGTATCAGCTAGACAAAAGTAAAACGAATAAGGTAAACATTGTTCATATTGGCGATTCGCATGTGCAGGCAGATATGTTTACGAATGTGATACGCCAAATTTTACAAGCCCAGTTTGGCAATGGCGGATATGGTTTTACTTTTCCTTATAGTCTTGCCAAAACCAATGGCAGCAGCTATATCAAATATAATTCGGATGTGTCTTGGGACAGTCGCCGGAATATTTACCCCATAACCGATGTTTGTATCGGCTTAAGTGGAATAGGACTTTATACAAATAGTTCTGATTTTGAAATAAATGTGGAAGCTAATCCGCTCTATACATTCAATAAAATAAAATTACTTTATCCTACCAAAGGTTCTTCTTTTAAAATTGGCATACCTAATACCAAATATGAAAGTGCGGTTATTGGTTCGGCAGAAGTTGTTTCAACCCCATCATCCCAACCGAGCGAACCTCATAAAACAGGAGGGAAAACCAATTACACAATTCATAAAGTAAAACGCAAAGAAACATTATATCGAATTTCACAAACATATAATGTCCCCATCGAAAAACTAAGAGATATAAATAAGCTGAAAGCGAATAAGATAAAGGTAGGGATGGATCTGAAAATACCGTCAAAAGAGCTACCCGAACCGAAAGTTGCAGCCCCAAAAATTATAAAAGAAGAACCTAAAAAAGAAATTCAATCAAGTCTAAACACAATCGTTTCGAGAGAACAAGCATACGAGTCGGAGTTTGTATTGCCCGTATCATCTAATCAGGTAACTATTCTTCCGGGAAAGAATGAATCGGAATACAATCTGAGCGGTATTATCCTGGAGAACGATAAACCCGGCGTTATTTATCACAGCATAGGTGTCAACGGTACTAAGGTTTCGGATTACAATAAATACCCGATGTTTTTTGATCAGTTTCCGTCTTTGTCTGCCGACTTGCTGATTATTTCGTTGGGTACAAATGAATCATTCGGTAAATGGACAACTCCTTACTATATTTCTCAAATGCAGATGTTTATAGATAAGATAAGAATAAATAATCCGAAAATGGTGGTTTTGGTGATGACACCTCCCCCTTCGCTCTTTAAAAGGAAAATCGTCAATGCTTTTGTTGAAGGATATGCAGAGGCATTAAAACAGTTGAAAGATTGTGTTGTTTGGGATCTATTAGGTGAATTGGGGGGAGCAACAGCGCCACTCGACAAAGACTTTGCCACCTTAATGGCAAGAGACAAAGTGCATTATACCAGGGAAGGATACGAAAAGCAGGGAGAACTTTTTGCCACCGACTTCTTGGCTGCTTATGATAATTATGTAAAAAGTAGAACGAATTGAAAACTATATTAGCTTATTTAGATTTAACAGGCGATCAGGTACGATCGTGGTTTGAATATAACCCAAGCAATCCGCTATTATTTAGTACGAATTTGTTTCTTGGTTTCTTTTTGGTTTTTTATTTCGTGTACTTACTTACTCGCAAGCACACACATTTCCGCACGGTATATGTAATTCTGTTTTCGACGTTTTTTTATTACAAAGCAGGCGGTAACTACTTTATATTACTGTTGTTATCGGCAGTAATCAATTATTACTTATCGATGGTAATGGATACGTCTCAGACAAAAACAATCCGAAAATTGATGCTTACCCTTACGGTTGTTCTCAACCTAGCAGTGTTGGCATATTATAAGTATACCAATTTCTTTATAGACAATCTCAATGGGCTGTTTCACCAAAACTTTCAATTGCAGCATATTATCTTGCCTATTGGAATATCATTTTTTACATTTCAAGCAATTAGTTATGCGGTAGATTTGTATCGAGAAGAGCTTAAACCTGCCAAAAATGTTTTGGACTTTACGTTTTATCTTACTTTCTTTCCCGAATTATTAGCCGGACCTATTGTGAGGGCAAAGAGCTTTTTGCCTCAAATGTATCGAGAAATTAGCTTGTCGAAAAAAGATGCCGGCTTAGCTTTATTCCTGATAATATCGGGGTTGATCAAAAAGTGTGTAATCTCCGATTATATATCCATGAATTTTGTAGACCGCATATTTGATAATCCTTTGAGTTATTCGCCATTCGAAACACTAATGGCTACTTACGGATATGCCTTACAGATATTTTGCGATTTTTCGGGCTATTCTGATATGGCTATCGGCATAGCTTTATTGATGGGCTTTAAACTCCCCGAAAACTTCCGGACACCTTACAAATCACTTTCGGTAACCGAGTTTTGGCGTCGATGGCACATTTCGTTATCTTCGTGGTTGAGAGACTATTTATACATTCCGTTGGGAGGAAATCGTAAGGGAAAATTCCGCACTTATCTTAATCTTTTCTTGACCATGCTTATCGGTGGTCTTTGGCACGGGGCAGCCTGGAAATATATCATTTGGGGGGCATTACATGGTGGGGCATTAACTGTAGAGCGTTTTTTCAAGCAATTCGTAAAACTTCCGGAGAAGAATATTTGGGTTAATTTAATCTGCGGATTACTTACATTTCACTTTATCGCTTTTTGTTGGATTTTCTTTCGGGCAAGTGATTTTAATGTCGCCAAATCAGTTTTAGAGAATATCTCACACTTGGAATATAACCCTACTGCATGGTTGACTGTAATTCAAGGATATAGAAATGTATTTATATTAATACTTGCCGGATTCATCTTGCATTTTACGCCAAAACGCATAAGTGATTTTGTAGAAACCAGCTTCTTGAAACTACCATTCATCGGTAGAGCCATTATTGTGGGAGGAGTGTTTTGGTTGGTTTATGCAACTGCCTCCAGTGGAACACAACCGTTTATTTATTTTCAATTTTAAGGTCAAATAAACAATTTAGATACTATCACAAAAAAGCCACAACAAGTAAATTGCTGTGGCTTCATATTATAGTATACTGGAATTTCTTAGTGACCGTGCGACAGATAATCCGAAATACCTTCTTGAGTAGCCTTCAATCCTTGTTTTCCTTTTTTCCAGTTGGCAGGGCATACCTCGCCAAACTCTTCGGTAAATTGAAGCGCATCAACGAGGCGAAGAACCTCTTCGACACTACGTCCTAGAGGCATATCATTTACCACTTGGTGACGTACAACTCCCTCTTTATCAATCAAAAATAGACCACGATAAGCTTGAGGAGCCCCTACGAAGATCTCTTCACCTTCGTCGCTGTAATCTGTATCACCTGCCAATACATCATAATTTTTAGAAACTAATAATGTTTGGTCAGAAATAATCGGATACTTCACTCCTTGAATACCTCCTTGATTTTGTGGAGTTTGAAGCCATTTCCAATGCGAGAAAGCCGAGTCTGTTGAAGCACCTACCACAGCCACATTACGAGCCTCAAACTCTGCAATTTGATCTTGGAATGCAATCAATTCGGTAGGACACACAAACGTAAAATCGGCAGGATAGAAGAAAAATACTACATATTTTTTTCCTAAAAACTGATTTAACGAAAAATTCTCTACAATTTCATTACCATTAACTACTGCATTTACACTAAATACAGGAGCTTTTTTTCCTACTAATACTGCCATAATTTTCAACTAATTTAGTTATGTTTTTCTTAGTACAAAGGAACAAAATACAAGCACGCCTATCAAATAGATATTTACGATGACAGATAGACAAAAATGATAAAGCCTCTCTGTGTCTCCTCCCCTTTGGGACAGGGTTGTTAAGTTCTATTATGAAACTAATAATTGTGTTCTTTGTGTTTAAATTATTTCTTAACACAGAGTATACAAAGGCAAACACAAAGCTCACAAAGTTTAGAACTTAACAGCTCTACCTCTTTGGAGAGAATGGGGGGCTCAAGGAATACAAATTACATTTATAGGATTCTTGGTTTGCTGTTTGGGCAATTTCACATCCAGCAACACAGGTCTGTGGTCGGAGGCTTTAGGTTCATTTACTACCAAACTATTTTTGAACAATTCGGGTTTGTAAGTTTTCTTGTCTACAGCTATATAATCTATGCAAGTTTTAGGTTTATCAGCTGGATGAGTATTCGTTAAAGGAGTCAGCACTTTAAATGTTTTATCCAGTAACTTTATCTCGTCCGAATTGGGTTTTGCATTAAAATCTCCGGCAATAAATACAGGTTTGGTAATACCTGCCAGTTCTTGCTCGATAATACGGATAGAGGATAATCTGTCTGCAGAAGTAAGAGAAAGATGCACTCCAAAAATAACAAATTTATCAAATTCGGCAATCAGTAAAACCCGTTGCTCCTCTTTTCCCGGTAGTGGTATATAACGTGTACGCAAAGGTTTTTCTTTCGATAATAAACCCGTGCCGTATTTACCGCCATCAAAATTTATAGCAGGGGCATAAAAATAGTGCATACCTGTAAGTTCGCTAAGTGCACCCAAAACAAATGCTTTATTACTGCGGTTAGTCGCACTATCAACTTCTTGAATAGCAACAATATCGGGGTGATATTGAGTAATTGCAAGTGCCGTTCTTTTAGGATCGTATTTCATGTCCATACCTTTTCCGTTACGGATATTATAGGTCATTATACGAAGATCGTTTTGCGAATTGACGTGAAGCGAAACAAAAGAAAGAAAAAGGGTTAAGAGTATTATTGATCGTATTTTCATATTTTTTTCATTTAGACACAAGTAGATATGTACTCACAAATATACAATATGAAAATGAAATATTATCCTATTTGCGACATTAAGAAGGATCAAAAGAAATTAATAGTATATTTAAAATGGCATTCCAGTTTTGAACTCATTACCAAAGTTTATGTGCTACTCGCAAAACGGAAAAATTAGACAAACTCTTAAACAATTACATTTTTTTGTATTAATTCTATAGTTATATCCTCACTTATTAGAGATATTTTATTGTTTATTAGTTTGGCATATAATTCAGAGGAAATGGGAAATGATTTATAGTCATAAAGATCAAATAAGTAATAATCTCCAGCTACTGTAAATAATGAATATCTATCTTCATTAAAGATATAATTTATATTGGGATTAGGATTAGTTGTATATGGTGTTTTACTCTCTCTTTTAAACCATTTATGTATCCGCAGCCAATCTAACCATTGTGCTTTGTGAATCTTTAAACTATCTTCAAAAACTTTATAAACATACTCTATAGATTTCGTTGGATATATTTTTTTATCTCCAAATTCTGAAAAATTAATTTCCTTACTAAATTGTATTATTGGGTTTTCATTCTCATCTCTGTATGAAATCACAGGTATTATATCAGCATTTACAAGAAGTGATAATTTTCCAATGCCATTTTTTACGTACACTGTATTATTAAAAAAAATTATAGGGGTAAAACTATTATCAAATTCATTTCCCTGAGCTTTTCCAATGCCAGTATTACCATCTACATAAACCGACATAACATAGCCATCTAAAATTAAGTTTTTCAATTTAAAAATAGATGCTCTGTCTTTTACATTAAGAATAATAAGATCTGCTTTTTCATTTTTCTTTAATATATTTTTAACACAATCAAACATTTCATTTTTTTGTGTTAAATACACCATATCATCGACTATTAGAACAACCTTAAATCCACATTCTAAAAGGTATAAATTAAACATACGATAAGGTCCGGAATGAAAAGTTGCAAAAATTAAAGGAGGGCATTGTTCAGGATCCTCTAAATTAAAAGAGGTACTATTGATAACCTTCATTTTTTTCAGTAATTTTGGATCGTATTGTTCCACGCCTGAAAGCCATTTTTGATATATTAAATTTGTGAAAAAAGATCTATACTTATCCTTAGATAACTCAGGCAAAAAATTTTTAGCGTTAGCAACAAATATGGCATATTGATAACTCATTTTGTCAATATCGGCAGGCTTAGGATTTTGTAGTGAATTTATTATTTTTTGTTTTTCGAGTTGAATGTCCATTTTTGAATGTATTTAAAAAGATAAAATAGAATAATTGCAATTAAAAAATAATCGGAATATGATAGAAGTACAGAAAAGTACATCTTCTTAGTCAGAGAGAATAATTTAGTAAGCACCCAAATAAAAGCAAATGCGAGAAAAAACATCTTGGCAAAAGCATAAATTAAAAGTATTACATTTTTTTTGTATGATTTATCTGATAAAAATATCTTTATCTCATCATGTGCCGCTTTTGACAAATTGCCTGTATCTAACAAATCGGAAACCACCCAATACCCATCTAATTTAAAAAATGGATTAAGATTTAAAAGAGCAATTGTGAAATTTGAAATGAATAAAACTCTAAGGGCATTCGAATTCATTAAAAATGCAATCAGACCTATTATCACACCTATTATAAGTTGAAGATAAATACCCGAAAGGTTTATAATGATCCTTTTTTCTTTTTTTAATCTCCACGATTCACCAAGGTCGGCATATAAAATGGGAAAAATAAGATAAAGCCCTATACCAATTTCTTTACAATTTACGCCATATTTTTTCGCAGATAAGGAGTGTCCTAGTTCATGTATTAGTAAAAGTATAAACAAACCTATCCCCCATATACACCCGTCTAAAATATTAGTTATTGGTTTGACTTGTGAAGTTGTGAATATAAAAAAATTAGATACCAAGGCTACTACAAAAAAAGAATAAAAAACAAGCTTTCCGAAAATAAAATTTAAATCACAATCAATTAGCTCTGGATTGAATAGTTAGGGAGTAAGAAACGAGATGTACCGAACACCGTCGTCGCAAAACTTGTTTAACTTGTTAATTTATAAGAGGATGTGACGGGAGCCGTGCGGCGGCGAAAAAAAACGAAATGTTACATTCCCTTGTATTTGGGTTGGATAACTACTTGTATTGAGAGGCTTTTGTGCCTCTTTTTTTGTATCCGCTCGACAAATATAGCGAAAAGCGATGAAAAACCGCCACAACCGCCACGAAATAAGCCATTCGGCTAACTGTGCCACCAAAGATAAACCGCAAATAAAGGAGGTTTAAAGCCTACTTAAACCATGAAAAACGGATGGAGCGAAAATAACGAAAAATACACGATG
>JAVBJR010000251.1:0-2654 GCA_031546965.1 Dysgonomonas sp. | reverse complement strand
GGGGAAACCGGAGAACCCGGAGAAAACCCATCGCAAGCTGGCAGGATAACTAGAAAACTCCTTTGCACATGCCAGACCCAGGATCGAACCCGGGCCCACAGAGGTACAAGGCGAGTGCTCTAACCACTGCGCCACCAGCCGCCCCAACAACAGATTTGTATTTGTAAATAAAAAACGGCTAATACTTTCCGGATATCCCACGTACGTTGCAAATTCATAGTTCTGGATGAGGCTACATTTATAATTTTCATACACGTGACATCTAACCAGTACACATGTATTACCATTTAGGTTTATTACACTTCATTACATTCAATAAATTGTTAATTGTACACGTATTCACTTCCACATAGATGACACCACATGTACAAGTGCGCACTTATATTAGAATAATGGCGTTTGCAAAACTAACGCTGGCTTTAATGTCAAATTTTCAAATAATACTTAAGTCAAACATAGGATAACTATACATAGAATTAATCTAAAATGAAAGTGGAGTAGTTTGACGTATACAACATCGAAATTAAAATAGCCAATGCACAACAACGCATTTTGAAAGACAACATATTAGAATAATCCAAATTCTTCGACGAATTATCAGAATAATGGATTCTAATACGGTGGGTGCGCACTTGTAAAAACAAATTGGCATAGAAGTTGATCACAAATTTCTGCATTTTCAACTATATTTTTGGAGTTGTGCAAGCTTCTGTAAATTGTGATTTACTGGTATATAAAATGATCCGCAATGCGAATGGCAGGCCTCTCTCCTAAAGATGTTGATGTGATCGAACTTCATGATTGCTTCGCACCAAATGAGCTTTTTACTTATGAGGCACTTGGATTGTGTGAAGTTGGAAAAGGAGGCGAAATGGTAGAAACAAATAACAACACTTACGGTGGGAAGTACGTGGTGAATCCTAGCGGTGGCTTGATTTCCAAAGGACACCCACTAGGAGCTACAGGTATGCAAATCAATATAAATAATTTCACAGCAATTGGGAAATTATAACAAGCATGTTTCACATCGACCAAAAATGAGAACAGTGCTTTTATCATTTTCGAATCAGAAACTGAGTTCACTCTAGGCTGATTATACTATCATACATAATATTATTGCAACAGGAATTGCACAGTGTGCTGAACTGTGCTGGCAATTGAGGAATGAAGCTGGACCTAGACAAGTCCCAGGTGCAAAAGTGGCACTGCAACACAATATCGGTTTAGGAGGTGCCGCGGTTGTTGGACTGTACAGAATGGGATTCCCTAATAAAAGGTGAAAACATAGCTTACATTACCTGTTAGGGGAGACCGGGGATGAATGGGCCACAGGGCATTATGCACCAGTCGATCTGGCGTTAAAACCACGATTCTAAAAATATTGAAATTGCGATGGTAGCAAGTATTTGACACGTCTAAAGTCGCGTTTAAGTTAAATTACGATCGCTTGAATACTTTCTGAGTTATGAATGAAAATACGTTTTTGGTATGCAAAAGCTAATTCCAAAATCTTCACTTTGCGCCTAATATTTTCGGAAAAACTTATAGCTAAAATAATTCATTACGTACATATTAAAGACTGGCCTGTGGGCTGTAAATTAAGCCGTTGTACGCATTTCTGCCCTTCCTGAAACTGGAGTTATCGACTTCGACGCGAAAAATCGCCACGAAGGACATTATGGACCACTATCGCTCACAACTCCATACAATGTTGTAATGCTGTGTTCATCAATCACAATATTCAATTAACTAAAGAGATTGATAACATTTCACAACTTAAAAGTTAATTAATTAACACAATATTTTGGCTAATTAAACGATAAACTTGTGTTTTTGGGTGGTTAGTTTCGGCTATTGTAATTTAACATTTGTAACGTATTTCAGGGTTTAATTTTTATGTACGAGTGTTTGCCATATAATTATCTATTGATACGCTCCGAATTTGCGATTTGTATATGACATATTTATTAATTTTGGCTAGAATTTTAGAATGGTCCGTTACACCCATAAGTAGGGGCGTATTGGACCATTTTTCATTTCGGTTTCAATAATTTTTCCTGGGCATAATAATAATCGCAAGCAAATACAAAAAATATACAAACAAACCACAATGTATAGCAGATAATGGCCATATGCACAATTTTCTTCAAACGCTTTAGTTTTTCTAAAACAAATTGTGACGCAAAAAGTGGTCCATTCATCCCCGGGCTCCCCTACATACATTTTAGATTCAGTTAAAGGAGAACTGACAGGGTTTTGTAACATACCCTGAAAAGTTCCCAGTTTATAGATATGATGCCTATAAATAACCGTTGATGCTAACGAAAGTTTTGTCAAAATTCGTAAACAAACGTTATTAGCAAATTAGCTTGTTGAATTAGTCACGCCTCGTAGGTGGTTTGGCAAGCTAAATGAACGATATGATTGGCACGGTCATTCGAATTTGGGCGTGGTTGGGCGGGAAAAGGCGTGGTAAATTTGCATACTGACCGAGTCGTCCAATAGGATCCCATGAGAAAAGTTTGTGCACAAATAATTGCAATTCGCACAATATTTTGTGCACCAAATTGAACCCTTTTTGTGCATAATTGTGCATAAATTTCATTCCATTTTGTGCACAAAAATGTTGTGCACAAAATTGGAGTCTTTTTATT
>JAVBJR010001236.1:0-3086 GCA_031546965.1 Dysgonomonas sp. | reverse complement strand
TCTCAATATTTCTAAAAATAAACTTATATTTCTGCTTTCCATTTTTACTAAGTTTATATAAGGTTGTCATGAATGGTGTGTGTTTGTTTGTTGCCAGGCATTTATTTATTTAGATTATTTTTTTTATCCAAGCATACAGTGGTCCTACAAAAACCAAAGGGCCCAATGGTAACTATGAAAACCAAAGGGCCCAATGGTCACGATGTAAACCAAAGGGCCCAATGGTCACGATGGAAACCAAAGTGCCCAATGGTCACGATGTAAACCAAAGTGCCCAATGGTCACGATGAAAACCAAAGGGCCCAATGGTCACGATGGAAACCAAAGGGAAAAATGGTCACGATGGAAACCAAAGGGCCCAATGGTCACGATGGAAACCAAAGGGCCCAGTGGTCACGATGGAAACCAAAGGGCCCAGTGGTCACGATGGAAACCAAAGGGAACAATGGTCACGATGGAAACCAAAGGGCCCAATAGTCACGATGGAAACCAAAGGGCCCAATGGTCACGATGGACTCATGTTTTTAATAAACTAAGTACCCAAAAACTTAGTTTTTTCCACGGCTTGTTCCTTCTTGGTTTTCATCACTGTTTTCAAGCTAGAGGCTGAATCAAAACGTGCTGCAAATCAATGTTATTATTTTATATACCCTCTCATATCCCCACCACCAGGTACAGGCCCTGTAATTGATCCTTGTTGCACCCTCCCAAAGTGGGAAATATATAACAATAATTAAAAATCCAAAGTAATGAAGTACTGATATGAGATATTTTTCATCATCAAAAATGAATTCCTCATGTGTCAAAATATGGGACTTAAAATCGGACAATTCTAAAGTAAGGTGTAAATGCATGCCAATAATCACTTTATTGATAAAACAAAAAGTTAAAAAATATGGCCCAATGAAGATATTCACTCAAAACACCCTACAGAAGGTTAGAAAAAATATGGAACAATAATATATCAAATAAAATTAACAAAGCAGGGTCATTCCAAGTCTATTTAATAATGGAGTTCACCCACCACTCCAGAATATTATGATAATTTAATATGTAGTTGAGGGGTATCAAGTATGTAAAACCCCAAATGGATTTTAGTCTTTCAAAAAATCATTGCCAATTCTACAAGCATTTGAAGCGTATGCTAATTAGGCTTAGTGGAAGTTCAAAATTCAGCAATTTTGATAATAATTCCAAAAATAGATGTATGAAAATTGTGTAATTATGTATTGTAGTGTAGTTTTTAATGACAAATGCAAATCTGCAAACAGAAATGTCCTCTGACATAAACTTTTTTAATATGAGCATTTTTAGAAATAAACTTCAACCCTATAAAACGGCGATGTGGGACCAATTTTAAAAATATGAAAATTTTACAATAGTTGCAGGTTAATATTGCTAACGAGTGTTTAAAATTTCAAGACGGTGTTTTTCGTCATTTATTTTTAAAAAAATATTGTACACGAACGAGCATTTGCACTAAATGGTTACTCATTCTGTTTTCAATACCTTTCTTTGCTCATAACTGGACAGGCAAAACAAAATTAGTTTTATAAACAGTAATTTGTGTTATTTCAAACAACATTTAATTTAAAGGTAATCATATACTGTATACTGAAACACATTTACAGTTTAGAAACACGACTGGTACATCTGTATGCAATCATTTTCATAAACGATGTGTATAGCACTTTTTATCATCGTAAGAGTATTATTGTTTTGAAGTTTATAATTTCTTGCACTTCTTCCCATCATTTCTGGTGGTTCAAGCATAGGACACTTTGAATACTGATCTAGCAGATATCACGGTGTTCTACGTTCCAATCTAAAATATTGGTGCCTATGTCTTGTTTCATGCACTTTACTCTGATGTCACCATGCTCATCAGGTTTTTCCAACGTGGCAGGTGTGTTCAGCATTTTCGCTTTGCATAAACAGAAGTTATCTATTATTCCAATAATTAATTTTAATACAAAAGATTCTGCCTTATAAAAATGCATTTTCACTGAAGCTCATTGCTGATATAAGTGTATTTTTTTTACAAATCCAAAACAAAAACCACCCTCTTGATATTTTAACCACATGTGGGCAATATTTATCTGCAACTTCCGTTAAAAATGCAGAGTTTTTAAATTGGTCCCACATTGTCATTTTATAGTTTGAAGTTCATGGCTAAAAATGCTTATATTAAAAAAAACGTATATCGTAGGACATTTCTGTTTCCAGATTTGGATTTGTCATTAAAAACTGCACTAGAGTGCACAATTTAATTATTTTGGTGGGTCTATTATTGGAGTTATTAACATAAGTGTTGAATTTTTAGCTGCTAAGCCTAATTTGTGGATGTGTCACATGCCTGTGGAATCTGCAATAAGTTTTTTCAGGACTAATCCATTGAGGGTTTTGCTTACTGGATACCCATCTTCAATATACTAAATAATCATAATTTTTTGGAAAGGTGGGTGAACTATTTTTGGTTTGTGTTTTTTTAAATCGTTCAAAATGACATAGAATGACCCAACATTGTTTTTATGGCAGGCACAAAATAATTAATTCCGAGCCAACCAAACAACATATTAAAAAAACAAGGACGAAATAGAAAGAAAATACATATCTGAACACTGTGTTAAAATTGCATTGCACATTCAAATGTGCATTGAAAATGTCAAATTTTTAGTCTGATTTTGATGAATTTCAGGTGGTGATGGTTGTTTCATTTCTTTTTGAATATATGAATTAAAATGGCAATTACACTAGTAATTTAAGCCGCAATCTAAAATTTAAAGTGGAACTCAAAGTTAAATTACAATAAATTCATACAAATTAGAATAAAAATTTGACAATTACTTCTGTTATGTTATTTTAAAGACATTGATTAAAATGTGCATTTCGTCACGCAATTCATGTCAAAACTTAAGTTATAAAACTTTTAGTCTAATTTCATGTAATTAATTAAAAGCAAACCACTTCAGCCAGTAAATCTGGTTTCCTTTAATTTGAAATGGCAGTTCCAAATGTAAATGACTTAAAATTGGAACGTAAATGTGAGTTGACAAATTTATAGGTATATAATTAATTGGGAACTA
>JAVBJR010000519.1:0-2548 GCA_031546965.1 Dysgonomonas sp. | reverse complement strand
TGCGCCACACTGCAGCCAATGGCATACCATAATTTGGTATGTATCGATCGGCATCGATACAAGAGGTACTATTTTCTTGCCCTGAAGCTCCGCCCTTGCTCCGCCTATTTAGTCTAAGGTTTGGCCGGGACGAACTATAGTCAGAAATACGTTTTGGCAGGCTGCGGTTCGTTAATGTTCATGGAACGCTTTTCTTAGCTAAACTCACTGACTAAGCAAACTCACTGAAACATATGTATTCCAATTTTAGAATTTAAATGTATTCAAGTAAAATAGATGAGTACTATTAATAATTTATAATTCATGCAAGTTTCAATGTGATACAAGCAAAATTGTTATAAATGTAAATTTGTTTGTGAAATATCATAAATTGAAATATATTGTTAGTTACATACCTAAGCTATTATAATGACATTTCATGAGACAGTTCTATTCTGTATTGTGTTATTGTTGTTTTTGGGGAGATACAAATATTTAAGCTAAATCACTGCCTACAATTTGTTTATTTTATCTTTTGCAACTGAATGTTTTCTACCTGTTAATATAATAACAAAAGTTACTTAACATATTAGAAATCAAAACAAGGTATGAATTCTTAGTGCAATTATATATTTATGTGCAATTGAAAATATAAAATTTTTGACCAAAGGCATTCAATTATATGTGCATAAAGACAGCTCTACATTTCAGATGTATTTGTCATAGAGTCATTTTATAAAGTGAAAGCAGGCTTGTGTTTTTTATTTTATTTATTATTTATAAATTGTAGTTAAAAATACATTCAGTTTATCAAAATAATTCAGAGTTGTTCAATGTTTTTAGTAGTTTATTTATAAGATATCTTTTGAAAAAATTAGATTTTGCATTGACTGGTAAAGACTGAACTAATTAAATTCTAGTTTAGTTTTTTCTTGCTTGTAGATTCTGCCTATTGCAGCTTTCATGGTTTTTATGCATTTGGCTTTTGCAATCTTACAATATTATCTGTTATGACATACATATGCATTTTTCTCAAGTTGAAAATCACCCTTTTTTGGTCATTTTCCTGGTTCGGGTAAATATATCAACATACAGTTCTTAGAATGAAAAGGGGAGGAAGTATGTTGACAAGGTTAAATGGTAGTGACCTCCACTATAGTAGGTCAATGGGCCTTAATTATTTGCAACTTTTGTAACTGTCCCTGGCATGCCTTGAAAAATTACAGATAAAAAAATGGCATAATAATATAACATTAAATAAACTTTATTATTATAAACAAAAATGCATTTTATGATGATAGTTTTTTATAAAATGGCTTGGAGTTTAAAACAAAATATCAATTATTTCTACAAAATGTAAATGTGCATGTAATTATGAGGAATATAAAAAGTATTGGCTGGTAGAAAATAAATTTTTTTAGTGAATTTGTGCTACACAACATTTGGATTCCAAACATAAGGTTTCACTCACTATCAGCAAAAGTAAAATTGTGCAAGAGGTCCTGTGAATGGGCCCCTGTGAATGGTCTCAAAATTATGGGATTAGGGCGGAGTCTCCAGACCTGTAACCTTGGCCTTTATTTAATGCACACTAAAGTCCTTGCACACAAGGGTTGCTTCATGCTGAAGGTTTGAGTGGTATTGATATGTTATTGTTTTATTTCTGGTTAATTTTTCTCATTTTATGCAAGAGCAGATTAGGCTTGTGTTTGCATTTTCTCCACAGCAGTATCGGTATGTTTTTTTTTTTATAATATGCAAGATGTCATTTTAAAAGTTACTTTTCAGGAAGTCATTTTCTTTTACAAAACTCGTTTATACTTTAATTGCAAAACTCAATTTCAAATTTTTTTATGAATATTACATTCTGAAATATGATACATAATAGAAATTAAACTTGTATTACACTATTTTGCAGTGTATCATTCATCCTTCCATGTATAGTACATCACCCCAAGGTTTTTGGATGGGCAGAAGGGACAAAGTGTACCCTTTTCCCATTGCTTGACAATTTACAAGTTTTGTACAAAGTTGGGAATTCTATGGGAAGGGGTGGAGCACTTCTCTCCTGCTCTCCACCTGAAAACCTTGCACTCTGGGCATACTTTAATGGTGCTTTCCTTTTTGATTAAAGAATGCAAACTATATAAGATTTCTTAAAATAGTACATCTCTGCAGTACTTGATTAAACTGCTAAAAGTTTTACAAGGTTCTGCTTATATAATAATATTATATTATATACATGAATGTTTAAGGTGTAACATTGTCTAATAAAATGTTGCCTGCTCATGCATAAGTTAACATAAGCTGCAAATTGGTCAACTACAAGAAAGCCTGCAAGTGAAGGAAATTTCAATGCCAAGTTCCCCCGGCTGCGGAGTTGCAACACATGCTTAGCAAAACTAAAGTAAGTAAAGAGCAGTATTGGAGTGAACTGAAATAAAATTGTATTGCAGTGTTTATAATATAATTTCCTTTAAAAATAGATTTTCACACCCAGGCGTTATTGACAATGGAAAGGCAAAAATATTTGAGGCAGGATGTACCTATCCCATTGAAGACAAAAAAA
>JAVBJR010001056.1:0-4642 GCA_031546965.1 Dysgonomonas sp. | reverse complement strand
TTTTAATTAACCAGTTTCGGCCTTATATTGCCATCATCAGAAAGAGCTACAACAA
Organism: Dysgonomonas sp.; assembly: GCA_031546965.1. Taxonomy (GTDB): domain Bacteria; phylum Bacteroidota; class Bacteroidia; order Bacteroidales; family Dysgonomonadaceae; genus Dysgonomonas_A. The sequence continues at coordinate 4,587 of JAVBJR010001056.1, read as the reverse complement.
CGAGAATAACAACATCAACAACAACTCATATAACCACAATTATCAGTAAAAACAATCTGTAAAACTTACAAAACGAACCGTCACCTACTGTATACAGAGGCCGTCGTCAAAAGGGAAGAAAAATGGGAAAGATCGAATAATGGTGTTAATAAAATGAAAATTATAGGGAATAATATTGTAGTAAAATGAAAATTAGGAAATAATGTTTTAATAAAATGAAAATTAGGGAATAAGGGTGTTATACAAAATGCATGCAAATTGAATGTGTGTTGCCAATGAATGTCAGAATGTTTGGTTTCACTAATTGAACAATTACTATCACGTAACCATATTGCTATATTGGCGACTAAAAAATGTTATTTGTGAACCAACACCACAATTGACATTAAATGCAACGTGGATTGCATGTGGTTCATTAATATTAGTACAATTGACCTGTTATTTTATAAGTTGTGTTTGCAATAATTATTAGTTGAAGCTGTCAAGATGAAATGGAAAGGCTTGCGAGACACCTACATGAAAAGAAAAAGATGTTGCGAGATGTCAACTGGGGCAGATGCCATCGCAGATGGGACGTTTGTAGAAACCTGGACATTCTGGGATGGAATGCACTCTTTGCTGGGATCAACACAGCCAAATAATTTGCAGTAAGCATGATTAATCCCTGCTTCATTGTATGTCATGTGCTGGAGACTAATATTGCAATATACTTAAAATTTACAGAATTGTATGCAACATTACATGTGACTAATTAGAGGATACAATAAATGACGTGGATAAGACGAATGATGCCACTACTGGCAATGAGCTGCAGCCGTCACTTCCCTCACTTCCTCCGCACACAAACCCTCCCAAAAGATTAGGTCAGGACCCAGCGGTCCATCAGCCATTACAGCATCAGTTGCTGGTGCTCTGACTAATTATTTAGCTGTGCAGAGTGGACAAAAGGCAAAGGAAGATGAAGGAATCACAGGATACATACAAGTAGCCAGAAGTGTCCTGAAAAAGATACCGGATGAAAGTCGAGAAGATGCAATATTTGAGTTACTTCACCAATTGCAAATTGTTGCTAAGAAATATAAATAAAAGTGGGTTATTCGTTTACAATACTGTTTACACCTTTATTCACAATTCATTACATAATGTACATGACAATACTACATATAGTAACCATTCACAACTGCATTGTCTTGCCAAGCGACGCGTCCATTTGTTGAGAAGTAATTTGCCAGCACATCTCTATTCCTAATTGCCTGCCGGGGGCTGTTTGGGGAACCCTGCCTACACATTGGAATTAGAGCACTATTAGGTATTACATCACTTCTCCAATCACCACTCAACAGGGCGATAATTGTAGCGAGGGTTTGTAACGCGCTCCAACTCGCCACAGGTATGTTTGTTGTTGCTGGCCTATACGTTTGGTATGTGATTATAATGTATGTACAGGTTATTAACACAGGGAGGGAAAAGCGGGAAAACATGCTCAAGACAATGGACAAAATTGGATCAATTTTCGAAGTCCAACTTGAACATGAAAATGAGTTGCTGAGGAATAGAGAAAAAGAAACGCCTGTGACAGCCCTATTGTCATATATTAAAGCAAGTTTGGAAGTCCTGGACGAAGCGGGGCAGGAAGATATGTGCTTTGAAATCTTGTGCTTTGTGAGAAACAAAAAAAGGATCGCATTGAAAGTTGTAGCAATAAAGAAAGCAATATGTGATGCATTGTTTGATTGCAAACTAATACAAAATTAATAATTGGCAATACTGCTCATTTGCCATGGAACAAACCCATTTGAGTTGAAGTATGTATAACTTAAAGTTGTCACAGATTTTTTGTGCAACCCGTGAGGAATTGTTGGAGCCCTGACACCTTAATCGCAAGCAACTGGCTTCTCCAACTTCTCTCCAATGACCCTTGCAAAGATGCACCAATGCATCTTCATAGTCAACGAATCCAGGTGGGGTGTACAGACTAGAATACATAATATTTAGTGGATTCCAATGATCATGGCAAATACCAATGAACTTACTGTTGTGTTGCTGCATGTGCACGCACATCATTGTGCAGCATAATGCAGGCTTTTGTTGCGAGCTCTGCATTTTGTGGATGCATATGTATGGTGTCAAGCATTGAGCGCCATCGTGCCACTAAAATGCCAAACGTATTTTCTATAACACGCCTGGCACGACTTAGCCTGTAATAATGACATGCAATAATGGACAATTTCAATGTTACATGTGCACTGAATCACAATTCTCACCGGTAGTTGAACACTCATTGTTCTACAGTTAAATTATCTTCTGGGTATGGGTGCATAACATTCGCTAACAGTGGGAATGCTTCATCGCAGGTGAAAACATGTGGTAAAACCACATTATTATGGCGTTCCTGAACAGGTGGAGGCAGGTTTAACGTGGAAGAAAGAAGCTGCAAAACAGTAGCATATAATACCAGTAGGTATAAAGTCACACTTGTTCATATCATACCATTTGACCTAAACGGCTTCTGCTAAAGGTACCTCCATCACTCTCTGACCCAGCTGTGCCTTTATTTATTGTTGTGAACTTATAGTGTGCATCACAGCTGGCCAGGAGTACCAGCGAACAAAAACCCTTGTAGTTGTAGTACAATGTACCACTATGAGGTGGCTTTGCCATTGCAATGTGGTTCCCATCAATTGCACCAGCGCAATTTGAGAAATTCCATTGTTCTCCAAATTCCTTGCCAATTTTGAGGCAGTCATCTGTTGTTGGTATTGGGAGCACCTTAGGCTGCAAAACCTTTACAATTGCAGTACAAGTCTCCTTGATGATATTACAAGTTGTGCTGCGGCCAACTTGGAAATCCTTTGCAATGGGTTTTTGCGAATCCCCACTGGCAAGGAATCTATGAAGTAATGCAAATACTTAATGTGAAAATGCTAATCATGTTTACATTTCTTACTCTAGAGACATGAGGAGTCTTTCTGATGCACAAATGGGATCCCTGCAGCAATTGTTTTTTGATAATAGTGGTCCAACCATGCTTAACATTTCATTGTACGATGCCGGTGTGAACCTGAATGTTTCAAAGAAATATTCCACATCTTCTTTTAACATGTCAGGTACCTACATGGGCAATAACAAATGTCTTATTAAATGGCATGTCAATTACTATATTTTAAGCATTTTACCCCGATTTTCATGATATGTAACAATGTGTCTCACACTTTTATTGGGGTTATTTAGCAACAGCAACTATAACAGTTGAGCGTATATGAGGCCCAGCCACACTGCGAATGCTGTTCACAAGTTAATGTTGTAAAGTCTTTACTTATCCCTGTTGGATATTAACCATAACGGTTGTAGATTATGGAACGGTGGTCCATCACAGAACGTGGCCACAACTTCCCTGGAACAGCAGCCAATGTATGCATCTTCTGACAAGCATTGCTGTTCCATTGAGGTTGTGGCTACATTCCATGATGCACCCTGTTCCATACTCCACAAGTGTCATGGTTGGTTCCAACAGGGATACATAACCATTTGCATAACATTATGTATAACCATACCGCCACATAAAATTCTCCTGCCTGCTTTCGTTTCTGCAAAAATGGGCGCACCCAGTAGCGTCTATCTTGTTTTACATATTCTTCAAGAAGGCCTAGCATCAAAAGCATGGTCATTTTCCTTCTTAATGCTCTCTGTCGAATTATTCTGCTCACGTCATCCCCCATCTTGCTGCACGTATGTGATGCGCGTTTGTGACGTACGACATGAGAATGGATGCGACGTGCGTCACTTTGTACGTCGGTGATGTGCATCAAAGATGCACACGCATGAAGCAGCAGCATGAAGCAAGCTTGTGAATCAGGCTTTAGGAAGAACACTTTTCCACTTCGGATGGGTGATGATTGCACTTTGAGCAATGGATTGCAAATTCCAGCCATGCGGTTGTCAAAATGGCGGCACTTCCGGTTCATCGATTTCGGTTTTCTGGTCGTTTTTCTGACCTCGTTTCTCGTCGATCACATTGCTGGTGTGTTTAAATCTGTCTCGTTTATCGCCGCCGTAGTTTGTAGTCACCACTACAATCGTTTATTTTGCTTTTCCAAGCGTTTCAATGTGAATCGGAAGATCGGGAATGCAGCGCGTCGTCTGCTTCGTTCTCACTCGTTCGAGTACACGTTTTCACTCGTAATTATCTCATCGTAAATTCACACTCACTCGATTTCGTTGTCACTTAAGAGTTCTGCTTATCGTTGTTCAAAAGATTAACGTGCCGACTCGCACCGTTAAATCCTTTCTCGATGTTAATCGATTTTTTTTTACCGTTGCAGATTTTTCTCGATGGTTTTCATTGCTAGTCCTGGGCCCATAACCTGTTGTGATCAGTGGAATCGCCATGAGAAAAACCAAGTCGAGGTGAGTGACAACTTGATATTTATTTTCGTGATTACATTGTCATTTCGTGTTCGAACGTCGCGAATTTCAATCGACGAGTGTGACACGAGTGTGAGTAAAAAAGGAGGATCAACCTCGTACTTATACAAACATTATTTTCCCCACCAGGGGGCACGAACGACGAGGAACATTCTAGAAGCT
>JAVBJR010000694.1:0-4132 GCA_031546965.1 Dysgonomonas sp. | reverse complement strand
CTTATTTCGTAAACAGGTCACAATTCAGTGAATAATTGGTTGATTTACATAAAATTTATGTTCTACTGTTTGTTATCAAGTACACATTGATATGGAAGGCAGTTTAGGTGGGGTTACAAAATCGTGCTAGATGTCCTTTAACCTAAAAGAAAGAAATATCATGAAGAAATGAAGTGCTGTAATTAAAATCTCTGTGGAAATTAGTAAAAAAAAGTTATTAGCACATAAAGCAGGTGGGGGTAATTAAGTTAGAAGGTTTACATATGCTAGCCAACCTCCTATTTGGTAAAATAATGAAGAAAGCAAGGGTTACTACAAGATCTGTGGAAATAATGTTAAAAATAATTTATTAGCACTTAAAATTAAACGGGGTAATTAATTTAGAAGGTTTGCCAAGGTTTGGTCAACCTCCTATTTGGCAAAACAATGAAAAAATAAAGTGTTACTGCAAAATCTCTGGGGAATTAAGGGTTGAAATATTTTTCGCACTTAAAATTAAATCTGGGTAATTAAGTTAGAAGGTTTGCTAATGTTGGACAACCTCCTATTTGGTAAAATAATGAATAAATTAAGTGTTACTACAAAATTTATGTGGAATTAACCTTAAAGAAAGAAATAACATGAAGAAATGAAGTGCTGTAATAAAATAGCTGTTAGGAGGTTCACATATGCTAGCCAACCTCCTATTTGACAAAATAATGAAGAAAGAAAGTGTTACTACAATAGCTATGCAGAAATAAGGTTGGAAATATTTTTGTACTACTTAAAATTAAATGGGGTAATTAAGTTAGAAGGTTCGCCAATGTTGGTCAACCTCCTATTTGGCATAAAAATGAAGTAAGTGTTACTACAAAAATTCCGTGGAATTAACCTAAAAGAAAGAAATAACATGAAGAAATCAAGTGCTGTAATAAAATAGAGCTGTGGAAATTAGTAAAAAAAAGTTATTGGCACTTAAAGCAGGACGGGGTAATTCAGTTAGAAGGTTCACCTATGCTATCCAACCTCCTATTTGGCAAAATAATTAAGAAAGTAAGTGTTACTACAAAATCTATGTGGGAATAATGTTAAAAATATTTATTAGTACATAAAACTAGATGGGGTAATTAAGTTAGAAGGTTCACTTATGCTAGCCATGCCTCCTATTTAGTAAAATAATTAAGAAAGGAAGGGTTAATACAAGATCTACGTGAAAATAAGGTTAAAAATATTTATTAGCACATAAAATTAGATGGGGTAATTAATCTAGAAGGTTCACCAATGTTGGTCAACCTCCTATTTGGCAAAACAATGAAGAAAGTTACTACAAAATTTATGTGGAATTAATCTAAAAGAAAGAAATAATATGAAGAAATGAAGTGCTGTAATAAAATAGGTGTGGAAATTAGTAAAAAAAAAGTTATTAGCACTTAAAGCAGGACGGGGTAATTAAGTTAGAAGGTTCAAAAATCCTAGCCAACCTCCTATTTGGTAAAACATTGAAGAAAGCAACGTTTACTACAAGATCTACGTGGAAATAATGTTACAAATATATTTATTAGCACATAAAATTAGATGGGGTAATTAAGTTAGAATGTTCGCCAATGTTGGTCAACCTCCTATTTAACCTAAAAGAAAGAAATACCATTAAGAAATGAAGTGCTGTAATAAAATAGCTGTGGAAATTAGTAAGAAAAAGTTACTAGCACTTAAAGCAGGTGGGGGTAATTAAGTTAGGAGGTTCAAAAATGCTAGCCAACCTCCTATTTGGTAAAATAATGAAGAAAGAAAGGGTTACTACAAGATCTATTTGGAAATAATGTTAACAATATTTATTTGCACATAAAATGCATAAAATTAGATGGGGGTAATTAATTTAGAAGGTTCACCAATGTTGGTCGACCTCCTATTTGTCAAAACAGTAAAGAAAGTAAGTGTTACTACAAGATCTATGTGGAAATAATTTTAAAAATATGTATTGGCACATAAAATTAATAAAAATTGAGGGGGTAATTAATTTAGAAGGTTCACTTATGCTAGCCAACCTCCTATCTGGCAAACTTTAAAACCTCAAGTGCAAATAACTTTCTGCTTACTAATTCAACATATATTTTGTTGTAACTCTTCCTTTCTTAATGGTGTTTCTTAATGTATCTTATAAAATAATCTCAGTTCACCTTTAAATTGCAAATTAAATAAATTGTTTAATTACATGCAGGGAACTAGGATCATTGATGTTCAAGGCACACTACGGGCTCCTGGCAAACTGTCCACCTCCAATCAATTTCCAATCCCAGTTTGCCCAACCAAAATACACGTTACCACCGTGTTACTGTAACCATCCACCCGCGCCGACACCTTACAAGTCCCACTCCGCGGTGTACAATCCCAGGCCTTATAACAAACAATACAACACCGATTGTTACCAAAAATTCGGTAACAAGAAAGATGATGAATCTTTCCTCACTGAAAATGAATTGGACATGATATTGGAAAGGGCTCTTGAAGGGTACGATGCCGCGAATAAACCGGCAAGTTCCGCTCAGGCCACCGCCAACTTGTCCGTTAGCAATGGGTACCAAAATTACCAATGTCCCTCATCAAATACCCTGCAAGGGGACAATGCAACATTGGCTGTTGCTATGGCCCCAAATGTTTCCCTGAAAATAAATCAGCGCGAAGGAAAGGATAGGAAGAAGCCGCGTAAGCAGCCGAACCCGCGGAAAAGCGCGGACTTCGAAGACCCTAATTTCCAAGGGGTTGTGATCAGCATGCATGCTAAACTAGAAGGAACAGAGAGTAAATTAACTATATATTCCTCATTTAGGTATGATTATGTTATACATTACAATAAAATTACAATGCGCGATGAACTGTACACGCGTATAAATATCAATGTTCTTTCTTTCCTCAAAAACTATGTATTCTAATTTTGTTAGATAGTATTATATTAGGCCTATATATAATATAATTATTTGGTGCTGACAAAGTAATATTTTTGCAGTAGTATAATAAGGTTTAATTCCTGATATCAAAAAGTATCCGTACGAACGCAAATTAATTTTTCGGCAATTTTCAAATGAAATATTGGTAAACTTTTAATTTAAGAAATTGTTATAACATATATTTCAAATAATGCTCTTAACTTGCAATTTATTTTCTTTGTGAATTTCCACTATTATATAAATTCAAAAACATTTTCTGGTATGTAAAAATAATGATAGTAGCCGCGAGAGAATTTATAGAAATCAACCAATGCGCGTTTAAAAAATTTTCATGAACTAAAACTAAGCTGGATTAATATCATTATTATACAAGATTAGAGTCTAAATAATCAATTCAGTAAAATATCAAACACAAAAGAGAAGTGATGTAGATTATATTAATACTTATATCAAAAGCATTTCACGTGCGAGTCACATTTTGCGAAAATTTCAATTCAAAGTTGTAGTAGAAAAAGTTATAGTAGAACATTAAACTAGTTGAATTGTAATAAATGCTGCAATTTCCACAGTTTACATTTAAACTACATAAATAAATGTACTATATAACATGCATGAAGAACTTAAATTACACTAAACTTAAAAGTTGAACTAAGATTTATAAAAACTTGTGTTATGGAAAGAAAAATAAATCTTATAACATCTTTAATAACCAATAAATAGGTTTCAACCCAAGTGTTTCAACAGTATTATACTGTCATTATCAAAGGCAATGTCAATACAAGCTCACTGGATAACAATAAAATCTTTTTGGCGTGAATTTTGGAATCCACGCGCAACGTAGAAATTAAACAATTCAAAAATAAATATACTATAATTTATTTCTTTTCAGTTAATTTCCACCAGTATATGTATTAAAAAAAAACTTAATCCAATGTATATTTATGTATGTTGAAAAGGGGAACACATTGCAAGCTTCGAAGTCTGCGCCGTGCACGTCGCAGGAGGCAGAGATCCGCGGCGAGGAACAATTCCGACTCGGGACACTTGTACGGTAATTTCCATTGGCTTTAAAGGTGAACTGACACGGTTTTGTAACACCCCATGATATTCGGACTGTAGAAAGAATGATTAAAATTAAAACTATGAGTTCATTTCTTTTCTTTTTTAAAAATTTATTAAAAGTGTTTTACCAGATTGAAGTTAGTGTT
>JAVBJR010000342.1:0-8968 GCA_031546965.1 Dysgonomonas sp. | reverse complement strand
TGCTTGCAGCAGCGGCTTTCAACTTCAAAAGGATGATGAATATCTATAAAAAGATACTTGCCCATATTATAAAAATAATACAGGCAAGCTTGTTTTTTAAATTACAACCAATTCAGGCTTATTAAGGGGCGACTATGTAATATTGTAATTTTATAGTATTTTAATGTACCACCGCATGAATGTCTATTTTATATCGGGAATGTCTACCAATTGTAAGGTGTTTGATAACCTTCAATTGCCAAAGGGGTTCGACAAAAGGTATATCGAATGGCTTGCCCCCTGCGAAGACGAATCGTTGTATGAATACACCCAACGGATGGCTACCAACATAGACCAATCGGCGCCATTTGTATTGGTCGGATATTCGTTTGGAGGAATTATTGTTCAGGAGATGAATAAATTTTTGATGCCCAAAAAAACAATTATCATTGCATCGATGAAAGCCGGAGACGTGATACCTGCTCTTTTTAGGTTGGGACGTCGCACAAGGTTTACCGAACATCTGCCTGTACAATCTTTTAAGACTAATGATCTGATATTCGATTTTTTCTCTCGATTTGTGTATCGTGTTAAGCGAGAGGATATGGAAAAGTACGTATCGTATACCGACCCTCTTTATACCAAATGGAGTTTATATCAGATACTCAATTGGCAAGCTTCCTCCACGTGTCCTAATATATATCATATACATGGCACAAAAGATCAGATGTTTCCAGTTTGTAATATTCACAAACATATAAATTTTATTTAAAAATTTATTGTATTTTTCGTAAATTGCTAAAAAAATATAAGCTATATGATTTTTTTTATAAAACGTCTCGACTATGTTGGCAAATTTAATTAGTGGCAAGAATAGATCCTCAAAATATAAATTATTTCTGAAAGAGATAAAACCTTTAGAATCCGATAAAATATTGGATGTCGGTGTTAACAATATCGAGTTTTCGCCGATAGATAATTTTCTGGAAAAAAACTATCCACATTTAGAGAATATTACTGCTTTAAGTGTCGATAGCAACGATGAATTTAAGAAAAGATATCCAAAGGTTAATTCTATTGTGTACGATGGGTTTTATTTTCCGTTTGAAGATAAAGTTTTCGATATAGGATGGTCTAATGCTGTTATAGAACCCGTGGGTGATATAGACAGGCAAATACTCTTTCTGAAAGAGTTGAAAAGAACCTGTAAGACAGTGTATTTTACTACACCCAACAGATATTTTCCGTTCGAGGTGCATACCCGATACCCTTTGATTCATTGGTTTCCCAAAAAGGTTTTTGATAAGCTGTTGCAATACACTACCAAGAAGTGGGCTTCGGGTGATTATATGTACCTGCTTTCACGTAAAAAACTTGAAAGAATATTAGACGATGCCGGCATATCAGATTATAAAATCTATAAAAACAGATTTCTAGGTTTTACGATGGATTTCAGTATTATATTTTAGTACATGATATTTTGGTTACAGCCGTAGTAGGGGCGAAAAATCTTTCGCCCGCTTGAATTATATAACTAAATAGAATTTGTGCAATGAGATTATTTGCCCAAATTATTCTCTATCTGCTCGGAAAGTGTCCCTATCTTATGTGAATACTTATTTTTGGCAATAAGATGCAGATAATGATCACCTTCCAATTCATCCTTAAGTATTACCGATTTATTAACAAAAGAGCTATTTTCGTAGTTCCGTGTAGCCTTTTCAAACATAGTTGAGAATAGATAACTTCTGTAATGTTGTGGGGATAATAATTCTTTTCTGTTTTGTCGTTGTATTATAGAATCTCTTGAGCAATAAAAATATAAGATAACATCATTATCTTCTAAAAAGTTGAAGATTACAGATGTTATCTTATTTAAAGTTTTTGGATTATTTATTTCGGATAATTCCGATGTTAAACTTAAAGTTATATCAACAACCTCAATGTCTAACTCTATCGGTAAGTTCCTGCAATCTTTGAATTTGAGTAAGTATTGATGCCCCTCAGAGCATTCAATAGGAACAGTAAAGTTCATTGATTACTTTTTGGAGGGAAATATCTATCTTTTTTGCTTATCAGTTCTTTCTGATTTTCAGCTTTCTGTCTTTCTAAGCCTCTCACAAATTCAAGAAGCTTCTGTGACGGATTTTCGATCACTAATGGCTTTTGAGTTGTATTCATAATAGTTTCTTTTATATTGTGCTACAAATATAGATAATTTTTTTTAACCAAAACTATTTTGCCTGCGTTTTTTGTATTCTCTTATTCACTTACTTCCCCACCGTAGATTTCCCTAAGCTAACTACCGAAGGGATAATAAAAAACAAGCAACCGATCAAACAAATAGCAATGCCGGCAATCACAAAAACGTTGGTAATGCCGATAGCATCGGCAATGAATCCCGTAGCCAATAATCCCGGTAACGAAGGCAAGAGCATCAAACTGTCGTAAGTCGAAAAGGCACGCCCTAAAACAGCCGCATCTATTTTGGTTTGAAGTATAACCGTAAACGAACTATTCCAAATAGCACCGCCAACGCCACTAACCGTGGTGAGGGCTATAAACCAAATAAGAGCATTTTGGGGGAGTAACCCCGAGAACAAAGCCGTTAGTCCGATCAAAATACTTACAGTACCGATGAGTACTATTTTGTTCATCATCTTTACTCTCTTCATGCTCACAAGTACTCCGCCCATAAATATACCTACTCCCCACGAAGCCTCTACGATACTCATGTCGTAGGTATCGCCCATAAAATGAGTAAGTGTGATCAGTGGAAAAAGTGCCGACATGGGTATGATAAAAAACAGCATGACGACATCGCACAGAAGTACCCACTTAAGCCCCTGTATACCAAAAATAGCATGCAATCCTTCCTTTATTTCCCTAAAAACATTGGGGACTTTTTCTATATCTGCCTTTTCGGGGTTCGGTATAATTACAAACAACAGAGACGTACAAGCTATAAGTGCCCCTATAATATCGAGCGACAGCACATACGTCATATCCATTATATTGATAAGCAATGCAGCCAGTGCGGGTCCTGCAATGTTACTGATGGAAAAAATAATCTGATTGACACCTGCTACCCTCATCAACTCCGATTCCGGAGCAAGCAACGGAACACTGGCTTGCATTGCCGGTGCATGAAAAGCGCTTCCTACCGACCTAAGTATCAACAGCACATATATTTGCCAAACGGTAACTGTATCAAAATAAAACATAAGACACATGGCAGCCGTGCAAATGGCTATAAAACTATCGGCACATATCATGGTGAGTTTTCGATTCCAACGGTCTACAAAAACACCGGTGAAGACCCCAAGCACCAGTTGAGGCAAAAGCGTAGCTATCATGGCATAGGCAAGTACTTCGGCTGACTCGGTTTTGAGACTGAGCCAAAATACGACTGCGTATCCCACAATAGAGCTGGTGAGGGTCGAAAATAATTGACCGCCCCATATTATTGCAAATGTTTTTTTCCAGCTATTGTTCATTGGGAGTTATTAAATTGGCTGATAAAACTGTTTTTTTGAGGAAAAATGAGTGAAAGAACTGTAGCAATCACATTGAAATTTTCTTTTTGGGTTGACAAATGTAGTGTTTTTTATCCAAATAGGTTGCTGCTTATTTGTTTTATAACACACAAAAAGTACCGAATATACAGATATTAACTATGTATATTCGGTGTTCCTCTTCTATCCTATAATTACCTCTTCGGGAAATAAAACCCGCTATCAAACCCCGTAGATTTTTCGCCACATCCCGAGCAATAATCCTTATCGGGTTTCCACAAAGGATAATTTGCCTGGCACGAACACATAAAATCGGCTAATAGGCTGACAAAAATCTCGGCATCATCCCGAATCCAACGACGAAGTTGAGCCACATCTTTGATGTCGATTCCCTTGCTGTTTTCGCTCTCACGAATGGTTATCCCCTTGTTTACAATACTTGCCCAATGAAAAGGCAAACCTTGATAAACGGCGAAAAACGAGAGAGCAGGGGCAATCTTCACGATCAAATCGCCGTTGATTTCGGTTAAAGTATTTTCCGATATTTGCGATTTGAGTTCGCTCATCAACGATTCGCCCAATATGGGAGCAATGTATAATTCTTGAGCAATAGACAGATACGGCACAAATTCGGTAAGATCGGTGTTTTCCGTGATGGGCGAATGGAGCTTAAACAACTCTTCGTTTATTAATGCGATTGGTGTATACATCAGTTTTGTAAGTTTTTATATTTGTTTGGTAATTGAGACGCAAAGCTCGTAATTGAGACGCAAAGCATTGCGTCTCTACTCGTAACTTGTAACTTGTAACTCGTAACTATTTTACTCATTTATTCATTTCTTTAATAACTTCTAGTTCTTTTATAGCCAGTTTATTGTATCCGTTGTTGATGGCAAAAATATTGAGCGTGTCTAATATCTTTCGTCTAAGCTTGTGTATAACAGTGTAGTTATATAAAATAAATGAGTTGATTATTTCGCTTGCATTTCCACTCAAATTGCCCGAACCCGAAATACCTGCAAGCGTAGGAGACGACAATCGGTGAGCCGATATAATTTTCTGAAAAATAACCTCATTTACATTGTTATACAAATCCGCATTTTCACTGGCGGCAAAAGGTGTAACTTCGGGTTTGATGTCTTGACTTTCGCCATACAAAACCACAATAGAATTGGCTCCGTTGGTTCCGGCAAAAGAAGCCGTCATATCCTTGTTGAACTGTTGTTTTGCCTCGTCACCCGGATTGCTGGGGATGGTAATAATTACCGAAGGAGCAAAGCCGTTGTTGATAGAATTACGATAAAATTTACCCAACAAACCGTCAGCCTCTACATAATTGAGAGCCGAAAAATAGTGAGGCACAGGATAATAATCTAAGCTGGGTTCGTAATCCTTGTAATAATACAAGTAAGGAACACCCTGTTTTAATTCTTCCGAAGCATAGGCTTTTATCTGTGCAGGAGCATATTGTCCGCTGGTTTTACGCCAGTCGTTCGATATAAAGAAGTTTAGAGGAGTACCATATTCGTTGGTTTCCCCAACACGTATTTTACTGAAATCGGTATGAAAAAGGCTTACACTGCTGCCATTTTTATTTAAGACCACCTGAAAACAAAATCCGCCGAAAGTAGTGTAATCTTTGGCTATTTTTTCGATTAAAGTATCCCAATCCTCATTTGTGTTGGGCTGACCGCAGTAAACAGTATCATCTATACCTGCTCCGCAAATATATGTTATCTTACTCTCTATGAGCGATTTATTTACTGCCGACTCATTGTTGAGGTCAATAATACGTTGAGGCAAATTGTTGTCTTGCCCGTAATTGATCCATCCCCTTGTATTACGTGTGAAAGTGGGGTAAGTAGGCACATTTGCCGACAGGTTAATGACCGAATATCCCATTTGCTTTTCTTTTTTCATACTCCAATTATTTATGCTTTTCAGTATAGATAAAAGAAGTAGGAGCAAGATTTCCTCTATTTTCAATATAAAGCGATTCTTTTTGGTATATTCCCCTCTTTTTTTAGTTAAAAAAATGTAATGTGGCAAGTATATAAAATGCCTATATTTCTTTATTTAAAAGAATTTTAACGCTAAAATCTGAATCTTTTGTCTTAAATACATTTTTATGTTAAAAACTTTTTTAACCTGTTGATGTTTATATCATAAATATAATTTATAAAAACTCAAACAATATTTGATGAAAACAATATTAATATCATTCCTTATTATTGCCTCGGCAATTAATCCTCTTTTAGCTCAAGTCGGTATAAATACCGAAGATCCCCAAGCCAGTTTAGATATTAATGGTAATGTAAAAATCCGAACGGTAACAGATGATGCTTCTACTACAGTGTTGGTTTTAGGTACAAATAATGAAGTGATGAAGAATACAACACTCATGGCTAGATCGTTTGTGGCAGGTTCCGGTGGAAGTTCAATCGGTTTAATAAGTACTGAACTTGCGTCGGGCTGGCATAAGATACAATTTGCGAGTAAAGAATTAGATGATTATAATGCATATAATAATACTTCTAGTCCTATCGTTAATCCTAATCCTACCACCGGTACTCCTAATATTCTTGCTTACGAGTATGCTGCTCCACAAACAGGTATATACCGCATTTATGCTCAGTTCGAAACAACAGGGTTGGTTACTGTGGGCGAAGTAGGGCTAGCTATCTTTAAGAAACTATCCGGAGGCTCAACCTACACAGAAATATCAGAAGAGTCATACCTAAATGTGGGTATAGATGTGCTTTTGGTGACTGTAGCTGTTTCGCCTCCCACTCGTAAAACACAGCGGTTAGTAAAATTAAATGCCGGAGATGTTATTACTTTTGCCGCCAAAGTTCCGGCACTATCGGTAACACTTGTCGGAGGATCTAAGTCATTTTTCACAATCGAACAAATTCGATAGTCGTTGTTGTTGTTATTATATATTAAATCAATACTGGAATTCTCTTTTAGAAAAGGATTGTAGTTAGTCCCAATCTATACACCTCACTACGTGAGCTGCCTTATTGCAAGGTAGCTCATTCTTTTTATAATTTACGACGTTAAGTTCTTTTCAAAACCATCGAGCTTATTTTGCTCTCCGGCAAGCCATATCACATCACCCTTTTCTAAAACAGTATTTGCCGATATATCTGTAACAGACTCGTTGTTTCGATCTATTCCGATAACCATCGTATCTGTTTTCTCTCTTATTTGAGAATTTTTGATTGCCTTGCCTATCAGCAAGCAATTATCCTCCAATTCGTATTGAGTGAGGCTTATTTGATATTGTGTATCGGTTTGTCGATTCAATTTTCGTTCCTCTATGCGAGCTATAAAGGCTTGAAGCTCTTCATCCGTACCCGCAACAATCAGCCTGTCGAAAGGATAAATATATTGCTTGGGGTCGGGGATATTTATCTTGAGGTCGCCCCTAATAATGCTCACCACATCTACTCCCGTAGTTTGCCTAAAATTGAGTTCAGCCAGTGTTTTGCCGATACGGGATGAGTTTTGCGGAATTTCTATTTCTTCTAAGTGGATATTTTTGTTCAGCAAATCGTTCTTTACCTGTTGATTGATAGTACCCCTTTTGTTTTCTGCCAACTCCTTGTCGTTCAGATTTTCTAAGAACTGTTTCTCCAATTTATTGGTTTGCGTTTTAAACCCTTGAAAAAAAGTAATCGTTATTGCTATCACTACCGAAGCCACAAGTAATATGCCTGTTGCTTTTGGGAATAAGGGGATAAGCACCATCAAAATAAGCGTTACACACAAAGCAATACGCAACACATGGAGGGCTATCAAAGCACCTTTATTAAAATGACTGTCTTGCCATAAGCGTTCGCTCTCTTCAGTTTTGGTTTTGTTCTTCATAATGGCACGCATAAACGGGCTCATACACAGCAGAGTGATTAATGCCGAGGCAATGCGTCCTCCAATATTAGGGATATAACCCATTATGGGCCAATAAAGAAGCTCTCGGCATGTGAAGAAAACGGCTAACGACAGTACGAAGTAAATGACAACCGTAGTTATTACTTTTTTGAGAAGTATATTCCAGTCATTCTGCCTGTTTACCGTTTTGCGATTGGATGAGGCATATCCCGAAATCAGTTTTTCCCACTTGGGAGGTACTCTCTTTTCGAGGGCTTGATATATAGGAACTGATGCTTTCATAAAGTAGGGGGTTGTAAATGTGGTGATTACCGACACTGCCACTATTACAGGATAAATAAATTTGCTGATAACCCCCAGTTGCATACCCAGCGTGGCTATGATAAACGAGAACTCGCCTATTTGTGCCAAACTGAACCCTGCCTGTATAGATACTTTGAGCCCTTCGCCCGAGGCAAGAACTCCCAAAGAGGCAAAAATAACCCGACCGATAAGAACTGTTACCGTGAGGATAAGTATCGGAATGGCATATTCAAGTAGTATGCTTGGCATGATCATCATACCTACCGAAACAAAAAATACGGCTCCAAACAGGTTTTTGATTGGTTCGATAAGATGCTCGATATGCTTCGATTCGATAGTTTCGGCAAGTATCGACCCCATAATAAACGCACCGAGTGCAGTCGAAAATCCGACCGTATCGGCAAATAAAACCATCCCCAGGCATAAGCCAACCGATACGATTACGAGCGTTTCGTCATTGAGATGATTCTTTAATTTTTTCAAGAAAGTAGGGATCAAGTAAATACCTACCACAAACCATATCATCATAAAAAAGATGAGCTTGAGTACGTTTTCGAGCAATCCTGCCCCTTCAAAATGATGGCTTCCTGCCATCGTAGACAACAGTACCATCATAAGTATGGCGGCAAGGTCTTCAACAATAAGCATTCCGAATACGAGATTCGCAAATTTTTTCTTTTGCAACTTCATATCGTTGAATGCTTTTATGATAATGGTGGTAGACGACATCGATAGCATTCCGCCCAAGAATACGCTTTCCATTTGAGTCCAACCCAGCAATTGCCCAATAACATATCCGATGGCAACCATCGACCCCATATTGATAAGGGTGGCAATGGATGCCGTGCCGCCTACATCGATCAGTTTTTTGAAGCTGAACTCGAGTCCCAAAGCAAACAGAAGAAATATAACGCCTATCTCTGCCCATGTACTGATATTACTCATATCAACCACCGACGGAAACAGTACAAAATGCGGACTTATCAAAAATCCGGCAACAATATAGCCTAATACAACGGGTTGCTTTATTAGTTTAAATAATATGGTGACTATTCCGGCTACTATCAGTATAAGAGCCAAATCACTGACTAAGGGTGGTAGATGCGACATAGAATTTTACTCCTTTTTTTATCATTTGTCTATGTGTTAGACCGCTTTCTAGCAAATATAGTAAAAAAAGACCAAAAATACAAGGTTTAGACATCATTTGTCAAGGTAAACGCATGAAAAAAACATCCCTGCTTCGAGAACGCTGGTAGGGGCGTATTGCATACTCC
>JAVBJR010000502.1:0-35851 GCA_031546965.1 Dysgonomonas sp. | reverse complement strand
GTTTGGTTTCCCTCTTTTATAGTTAGGGTAGTATTTTCGAGAGTGCCTGCAATAGTATATTGGCAAACAACATTATTAGCTTTATATTCTTTATCGTTAATAATGTATGTTTTAGAGTTGTTATATTTAGGCTCTTTGTCTTCCGCAGGTTCGGTTTTAGATTCCGATTGAGCAAAATAAGAATCAAACTTATATACCAAAAAGTCGCTTACAGCAGCACCATTGCGTTGTGTGAGTTGCCACTCGCCTTTTACAGGGTTATACTTACCATCGGTATAATGAGCATTTGTAGGATCGTTCCAATTATCGAACGAAGTAGTTTTTTTTGTGTCGGGGTCATCACCACCGCCACATGCTGTGAAAGCGATTGCAGTTAACAATAGTAAAAGAATTTTTTTCATAGAATCAATTGTGTACTTTGTTTAACTGCAAAAGTAATATTTTTTTTTGTAGGGGTGAAAAATTTTTCACCCTTTTTGTTATGTAGAGACGCAATGCGTTGCGTCTAAAACCCCTCCCCAAAAGCCCCACCCAGCCTCCCCAAAGGGGAGGAGACTGCATCGTCTCTGAATCTCCTCCTAAGGCTCCCGCACGATTGCATCGTGTGCCTTTACTGTGGGATTTGCCTATTCCCACGCGATATAAATCGCGCGGCAGCCTTGGTTTGCGGGCAGGGCAGAGCCCAGCCCCTACGCGTTTCCGATATTGTATTTCAGACGCAAGCATTGCCGGAACTTCCGCGCGGGAGCCACGGGATTGAGGACGATCTTTCTTCTTTTATCTATAATCTTCGGGCGAGATATCTATTGCACAGAGGTATTTGTTGTTTTTATCGAGATAAATATTCCGTATCGAAACCCCTTGTTCGGCAAAATACTTCATATCAGGATTGTCTTTCAGTGATCGTACAGCGGCAGCAATGGCTGTGGTTTTGAAGTAAATGCTGTCGAATCGGGCTACATCTTCGTTCAGAAGTTTGCAGGTATATTCCAACGTTTTGTTGAATGTGCTACAATCTACTAAGCTTATTCCGCTTTCTTCGGTAAACAAAGGCAATTGTTTTTTTGTCTTTTTCACGAGGTCGTGAAGCACCTTTTGCAAATTGTCGGATGTTATGGTTGTAGGATCAAATATATCGGGTTTTTTGGCATGTTTGGCGTAATCCTGGGGTGTAATGGTGAGAATGCCCAGTGAATTCTTATTTTCGTCTACACAGTAATACATAAACGTAGCACGGTTTTCTTTTAAGAGTGCCATCCGGTTATTGCTTTGTATATTGTATAGAAGTATGTCCCTCATTTGAGTCCTAAATTCTACTGCATCTATTTTAGTTGCGTCTATAAAGAGAAACGTAAAATCGAATCTGAAAGTATTATTGGGTAACGATTCGCATCTATCCAGCCGGGTAGTTTGGTCTATCTGAATGGGGCAATGCTCATTTATATCATTTACTGTTTTATCTATCTCTTCTTGCATGATTGTTTTTAGGTTCGACTAGTAACTTTTTGAAATTTCGAATACGAATATAGAGTAAAGTTACCAATAAATAAAAACAAAAACACGCCGATTCGTCAGCGTGTTTTAAGTTTAACTTTTTGGTCTTATGTTATGTCGCAGGAATT
Organism: Dysgonomonas sp.; assembly: GCA_031546965.1. Lineage (GTDB taxonomy): Bacteria > Bacteroidota > Bacteroidia > Bacteroidales > Dysgonomonadaceae > Dysgonomonas_A. Next base: position 34,229 of record JAVBJR010000502.1, on the reverse strand, counting down.
TTCTGCGTTTGTATTTTTTCGTGTTGCTTTACCCTGCCCCCCTTAATCCAGGTACGGCGGTAATAGGCTTCGTCTAAACTGCTAATTATTACCCCATTGGAACAAGAAGCATGTACAAATCGGTGGTCTCCTAAAAATACACCAACATGATTAACTTTCTTTCCTTTTCGGGCAGATGTTCCAAAAAACACTAGATCGCCGGGTTTGAGCTCATCTTTGCTCAAGTCTTTTACATCTTTTGTAGATATGTCTTTGCTGCTGCGTTGCAGTTTTATTCCGAATACGTTTTGATAAATAGTCATTGTTAACCCCGAGCAGTCCATGCCTTTAGCACTGGTGCCGCCACGGCGGTAAGGAGTTTTTAGCCAGGCAACGGCTTCGCTGTAAAGCGATACGATAGTGCTGTCGTTGGGTACGGGCAAACCTGTTTTCTTTTCTAAAGTAGCAACTTTAACTGTTTGCTTCTGTTCTGTGGTCTCAACTTTTTTACTTTTAGTGCTTTTTTTTGGTTTTGCGGATAGTGTCCCACAAACTAACATCAAGCTCAATCCAATCAATATTGTTTTTATAGAGAAGTTTTTTAACTGCATTCGGTAATTGTTAAAATTTCGATTTAGACAAAAGTAGCGATTACGATTTTTTCACACAACCCTCCAAAAGTTATTTTGTCTTAAATAGTGTCTTCTTTTGTATTGATATCATAATTATGAACACTTCGACATCACACTTACTAAAGAAATAATAATACTGATACCCCCTCTCCGTAGAAACGCATTGCATTGTGCGGACGCACCCCGCAATAATTGGGCTTAGGGCAAACGCTTGAAAACTGATTTATTCGGTATTTACCGATCCACTTATCGTTGGGCTTCTATAGTATATGTAAAACTATCAGCCCGGTAGTAGCCTATATTGTATTCGATAGGCAAATCGTTTTCATCGTAAACAAATCGTTTGCGGATAAGTATCGGATCGTTTGACTTGATATCGAGTTTTTCCGAAATAAAATCGTCTGCCAATGCTGCCGATATCTCCTCCTTTGATGTTTTTACAATAATGTTGAGGTCTTTTTCGAGCAGTTCGTAGAGTGGACGATTAAAATTGGAGTTACTGTCAAGGGGCAATTGAGGATTAAAATAAGAGATAAAATACACAAAAGGATACTCTTGATTTCCTCTTACACGCTCCAATACCAAACATCTTTGGTTGGGTACAATATTAAAAAAGTTGGCAATTTCTTCCGTAGCCTTTTTGTAACTTAGATGTAATTCGAAATTGCGTATTTCGATACCCAACATTTTCATCTCCTGCGAAAAACTAAGCCAGTTTTTGATACCACTCGCTACACCTTTGCGTACCACCTTGGTTCCGTATCCTTTTTTGCGGCAAAGCGATCCCTCAAAAACAAGTTTGTTGATGGCTTGCCTAAGAGTATTTCTCGAAATTTTTAACTGTTCGGATAAAGTTACTTCATTGGGCAGCAGCTTGCCGTTCTTATAATCTTCCTGTTCTATCATTTTTCGAAGAAGTTCTTCGGCTTGCTGATGGAGTGGGATCGAACTTTTATGGTTGATTTCTAGCTTCATGAGAGTTATGAATTTACACTTCAAAGTTAATAAATAAAAAAATAGAATAAAACACATTTCGTAAATAAAAAATGAATACATTTGCACATATTATAAATGTTCATACATTTACGCTGTATTGTATAATTTTATCGACGAAAAAATGAGAAAATCTAATTATGAAAAATTTCCATCAACGAAGGTAGATGGTATATTAATTAATGGATGGCACGATATCCTAAGTAAATTAAAAGAGCTGATTCAAACTTATCCAACAATCGCTATAGAGCTATATTCGGGCGTTATAGAAGAAGAAGTTTTATCGCAGATTGGCGCAATAGCTCCCGACCTCTTATACAACACTAGAGAAATATTTAAGCCGGAAGCAGAGATTTCGAAAATGACAGAACGATTTATGACCGAAGATATTCTTTTCGGGTACGTGACCAACTTGTCGTTAATTGATTATTTTGACAACCAAAAGCTCGAAAAAGTAAAAGCCCAAATCGAGGGGAACAAAGGCACTGCAATTGTTGTAGGAAGCGGATCGTCGCTCGTTGTACCCAAATCGGCATGTATTATATATGTTGACATGGCTCGTTGGGAAATAATCCAACGCTCTCGTCGCCAAGCCGTTCGAGGATTGGGCGTCGACGATAGCAAAGAACCTGTTACCATTCAATATAAACGAGGTTATTTTAATGACTGGAGGATACTGGACAGACACAAAGATTCGCTGTATCAAAATGTATCGTATTGGATAGACACACATATCGAGAACAACCCCAAAATGATAGATAAGAAGACCTTCTTTGCAGGTATTCAAAAAACGATAGAAGCGCCTTTCCGGGTAGTTCCTTTCTTCGACCCTGCACCTTGGGGCGGACAATGGATGAAAGAGGTATGCGGTTTGGACAAAGAAAAAATCAATTACGGTTGGTGTTTCGACTGCGTTCCCGAAGAAAACAGTTTGCTGTTGGAAGTAGACGGTACCAAATTCGAAATGCCTTCTATGAACGTAGTTCTACTCAAAAGTCGCGAACTGTTGGGCGAACCCGTAGAATCTCGCTTCGGAAAAGAATTTCCGATTCGGTTCGACTTTCTCGATACCGTTGGTGGAGGCAATCTAAGCCTGCAAGTACATCCTACCGTACAATTTATTAGAGACAGTTTCGGCATGTTCTATACGCAGGACGAAAGTTATTACATGGTAGATGTAAAAGAGGGTGCAACCGTATATATCGGCTTGAAAACAGGTATCGACAAAGACCAAATGATTGAAGACCTGCGTAAGGCAGAGCGTGGCGAAATGGTATTTGATGCCGATAAATATGTAAATAAAGTACCTGCTAAAAAACACGACCATTTTCTCATTCCCGGAGGAACAATCCATTGCTCGGGATCGGAGGGTGTAGTTCTCGAAATAAGTTCGACCCCCAACTTGTTTACTTTCAAACTGTGGGATTGGGAACGTCTGGGTCTCGATGGCAAACCACGTCCTATAAATGTAGAGAGAGGTAAAGAAGTGATCGATTGGGGCAGAGATACAGAGTACACTCATGCCAACTTGATCAATACTTTTACTGTGGTTGCACAAGGCGAAGGTTGGGTCGAAGAAAAAACAGGTCTTCACCGCAACGAATTTATAGAAACTCGCAGACATACTTTCTCTACCAAAGTAACTCATCATACTGATAGCAGTGTAAATGTACTGAACCTACTCGAAGGTGAAGAAATTATAGTAGAAAGCCCCAATAATAAATTCGAACCGTTTGTTGTACATTATGCCGAAACGTTTATTGTTCCTGCCTCTATTGGTGCTTATACGGTATCGCCTTACGGGAAATCGGCAGGAGCAGAATGTATTACCATTAAAGCCAATGTACGCATTTAAGTAAATCAAAACATTTAGCATTGCATTTTGTAGGGGTGGGGTTCTACTCCACCCTCTTGAAGGAATCTATTTTATGGGCAGAGTAGAGCCCTGCCCCTACACTAGAATACTTCAAATGCTTAATTAGAAAACCAATACCATGAATAATCAATCTAATAACCTGAAAGTATTTATTCCCGTCATGCTAAATTTCTTTGTGATGGGAATTGTAGATGTTGTAGGAGTATCTACCCATTATATAAGGAGCGACTTTTCGTTGGACGATCTTACTGCAAGCGTCATCCCGATGATGGTTTTCCTTTGGTTTGCCATCTTCTCTATTCCTACCGGAATGTTGATGAATCGCATTGGTCGGAAAAAAACAGTGCTTATTGCCATTGTTCTTACCCTACTGTCTCTGTTACTACCTTATTTATTTTATGATTTTTATGTTGTTATCGTAGCTTTTGCCCTTTTGGGAATAGGTAATACTATATTGCAGGTGTCGCTCAATCCTTTGGTAGCAAGCATTGTTAGTGGCGAAAAACTGGCAAGCACACTTACCTTCGGGCAGTTTGTAAAAGCCATAGCATCGTTCTTGGGTCCTATTATTGCCAGTACAGCAGCCAAACATTATGGCGATTGGCGATTGGTATTTGTTGTCTTTGTAGGTGTTTCGCTTTTGGCACTTCTTTGGTTGTACATAACGCCCATTAAAGCAGATGAAGAGAGAGCTGTTACCCAAACTACTTTTGGTTCGACCCTCAGCTTATTGAAAGACGGGTTGATCGTTCAATTGTTTCTCGGTATTGTATTTATTGTAGGTATAGATGTTTGTATGAATACCAATATTCCCGAACTTCTGAAACAACGTTTGGGAATGAGCACCGACGATGCTGCTTTAGGCTCGAGCCTCTATTTTGCAGCACGTACGATGGGTGCATTTCTAGGTGCTATCATTCTGATGAGATCTAAACCTGCTGTCTTTCTGCGAATAAATATGGTTGCAGCAATTGCCGCATTCGTAATCATATTTTTTGCAGCCGAACAATGGTTGCTATTTTTAGCCATAATACTTATCGGATTTACATGTGCAAACGTATTTTCTATTATATTTACGGTTGCATTGCAATACAAACCTCAACAAACCAACGAAATTTCGTCATTGATGATAATGGGTGTGGCAGGCGGGGCAATAATAACGCCTATTGCCGGATTGTTATCAAAAACAATGGGTTTGGCAACCGGTTTTGGTTTGCTTCTGCTTTGTGTAATTTACATTCTTTTGTTATCCTTTAAATTCTCTAAAAAATAAAGATATGTACGACAAAGATCAACGTATAGTTTTAACACTGGATGCAGGAGGTACAAATTTGGTATTCTCGGCAGTGCAAGGCTACAGCGAAATTGTAGAACCTTTAACCCTGTCTGCCATTGCCGATAATTTGGACGCCTGCTTGAATGTGATAGCCGACGGTTTCGAAAGGATCAAAAAAGTTTTACCTGCCGAACCACAGGCAATTAGTTTTGCGTTTCCGGGTCCTGCCGATTACGAAAACGGAATTATTGGCGATTTACCCAACCTTCCGACTTTTAGGGGAGGTGTGGCATTGGGTGCATTCCTGCAAAAACGATTCGGTATTCCTGTATACATAAATAACGATGGAAACTTATTTGCATACGGCGAGGCTCTATACGGAGCATTGCCTATGGTAAACCAATGGCTGTCGGAAGCCAATAACCCCAAACGATTTAAAAATCTGTTGGGAATAACTCTTGGCACAGGTTTTGGCGCAGGAGTGGTTATCGACAAAGTCCTGTTGACCGGCGATAATGGTTGCGGAGGCGATGTATGGTGCTTGAGAAATAAAAAATATCCTGATCTGATTGTCGAAGAAAGCGTGAGTATCAGAGCAGTAAGAAGAGTATATGCCGAACTTACAGGGCAGGATATTACCAAATTAACGCTAACACCCAAGGATATTTTTGATATTGCAGAAGGCAAGGCAGAGGGTAATAAACAAGCTGCTATTGCCAGTTTTGAGGAGTTAGGCGAAATGGCAGGCGATGCCTTAGCCGGCGCGCTTACTATGATTGATGGTTTGGTAGTTATAGGCGGCGGACTTACCGGTGCTTCGAAATATATTATGCCTGCTATTATCAAGGAGTTGAGACAAAAAACGAATATGCTCAACGGGGCTATTCTCGCTCGTACGCAAATGGATATCTATAATCTGATGGACTTGTCTGACAAAGAAAATTTCTTGAAAAGTAAATCATGTAAAGTGAAAGTTCCTTTTGGCGACGGGTATGTAAATTATAATAATAGTAAGCAAACGGGGTTACTTATCTCTCAAATAGGAACAAATAGAGCTGTCATGTACGGAGCGTATGCCTACGCATTGCAGCAGTTAGATAAAGAGTAAGTCAAAATTTTTAGAGGCAGTGTAAATAAGTTTGCATTCAGCAAAACGATCTAAAGACAAAGATCTCTAAGTTATTTTCACAGAATAAACTTAGAGATCTTTGTCTTTAAAATATAGCTTTTATTGAGCGTTTTCGAATTGCTTCAAGAAACGTACATCGTTTTCGGAGAACATGCGTAAGTCTTTTACCCTGTATTTGAGGTTGGTAATGCGTTCTATACCCATTCCGAGAGCATATCCGGTATACACTTTGCTGTCTATTCCGCAATTTTCCAAAACGTTAGGGTCAACCATTCCGCAACCCAATATTTCTACCCAACCGGTGTGTTTACAAAAGGGACAGCCTTTTCCACCACAGATGTTACACGAAATATCCATTTCGGCACTAGGCTCGGTAAATGGGAAATACGAAGGGCGAAGGCGTATTTTGGTATCTGCACCAAACATTTCTTTTGCAAAGAAAAGTAATACCTGTTTCAAGTCGGCAAACGATACATTCTTGTCAATATAAAGAGCCTCTACCTGATGGAAGAAACAGTGCGCACGGTACGAGATAGCCTCGTTACGATACACTCGTCCCGGACAGATAATGCGGATTGGTGGTTGTTGCTTTTCCATCACACGGGTTTGTACCGACGATGTATGTGTACGCAATACTACTTCGGGACTGCGGGCAATAAAAAATGTGTCCTGCATATCGCGAGCCGGATGATCGTCGGCAAAGTTCAATGATGAGAATACATGCCAGTCGTCTTCAATCTCGGGACCTTCGGCAATAGAAAAGCCTAAGCGTTTAAATATATCACAGATTTCTTTTTTTACCAACGAAAGTGGATGGCGACTACCCAATTGTATCGGATAGGCGGTACGGGTAAGGTCTATCGCTTCGTCGGTAGAACCTGCGTTTTCCAGATTTTCCTTTAGCTCGTTTATTTTGTCTTGAGCCTTGGTTTTAAGCTCATTCAGCTTTGCGCCTAATACTTTTTTTTCTTCCGCAGCTACATTCCTAAAATCGTCCATAAGGACAGAAATCGCACCTTTTTTACTTAAAAATTTGATACGCAAATCTTCCAACTGTTGAGTGCTGGTAGCCTTTATGTCTTCTATTTCGGATAGTAGTTTGTTTATTTTATCAATCATCAGATTAAAACTTAGTCTTTGTACAATATTTTAAATGCAAAAATACACTTTTCTTTTTTAAATAGAGAAAGGGTAAATCAATAAAGCTCTCTGACCTTAATTTTTTTTCGTTACTTTGTTATTCAAAAAAAGGTTCATTCAATGATAGAGCTAAAAAATATAACCAAACAATTTTGGCAGAAAGACCGTACCACGACGGCACTTTCGGGAGTCACTTTATCAGTTCCCAAAGGTAAAATCGTCGGTGTAATCGGCGAATCGGGAGCCGGAAAAAGTACACTTATCCGTTGCGTAAACCTATTGGAACGCCCCACGTCGGGCGAAATATATGTTGATGGGCAAAACCTCACCCAAATGTCGGAGTCGCAGTTAGCAAAAGCTAGACGGAATATCGGAATGATATTTCAGCATTTCAATCTGCTGTCGTCCCGAACCGTATTCGATAATATAGCCTTTCCTTTAGAATTGGACAATACACCCAAAGCCGAGATCAATAAACGGGTCGAAGAGCTGCTCAAGTTGGTCGGCTTAGAAGAAAAAGCAAATGACTATCCCTCCAAATTATCGGGAGGACAGAAACAGCGTGTAGCCATTGCCCGCACTTTGGCAAGTAATCCCAAGGTGTTGTTGTGCGATGAGGCTACAAGCGCCCTCGATCCGGCAACCACCCGATCTATTTTGACCTTGTTGAAAGAAATCAATAAACGATTGGATATTACCATCCTTTTGATCACTCACGAAATGGACGTTGTGAAAGAAATATGCGACGAAGTTGCCGTTATCAGCGACGGGCAATTGATAGAGCAGGGAAGCGTTGCCGATATTTTTTCGCACCCCAAGGAGGCTTTAACCAAGCGATTTATTGCCTCGTCTTTACATATGGAAATACCTGCCGATTATCAAGAGAATCTGGTCGGATTTCCACAAGAGGGGAAGCATCCTTTGTTGCAGATCGAAATAACAGGTCAGTCGGTAGACGCACCCGTATTGTCGGAAGTAGCACGCCTGTTCAACATAGACAGCAATATTATAAATGCTCGTATGGATTATGTGGGTGGAATGAAATTCGGCATTATGTTGGTCGAATTTATCAGTTCGCCCGACAATGAAAACCGGGCAATAGAATTTTTGAAGAGTAAAAACATTAAAGTGGAGGTATTAGGCTATGTCTGATTCGATGATAGAGATATTGATAAAAGGAACGTGGGAAACTATCGTGATGACGTTTGTGTCGGGTTTCTTCGGTTTTGTATTGGGTTTGCCTATCGGCGTGTCGCTATTTATAACGAGCAAAGGGCAGATAAGGGATAACAAAGGAGTGAATAAAACTTTGGCATTTTTTGTAAATATATTCAGAGCCATACCGTTTATTATACTTATTGTGTGGATGATTCCCTTTACCCGACTGATTGTAGGTACATCTATCGGGGTAGAGGCGGCATTGGTTCCGTTGAGTATTGGTGCAGCCCCGTTTATAGCTCGTATGGTCGAAAATAGTTTGCTCGAAGTACCTTCGGGGCTTATAGAAGCATCTCGTGCAATGGGTGCTACCCCTTTTCAGATTATTCGTAAAGTACTGTTGCCCGAAGCTATGCCTTCGCTTATCAATTGTGCATCTATTACTTTGATTACTTTGGTGGGGTATTCGGCAATGGGCGGAGCTGTTGGGGCAGGCGGATTGGGGCAGGTAGGATATCAATACGGCTATGTAGGGTACGATACTACGGTAATGAATGTGGTATTGGTACTGTTGGTGGTATTGGTATTTATTATCCAAACATTAGGGAATTTTATCTCGAAAAAAGCAGATCACAGGTAGGGGCGTATTTTAGAAACATCCTCTTACCGCCGGTTGTAGAGACGCAAGGCATTGCGTCTGAAGAATAGAATCTCCGAAAGGAGACGCAAGGCATTGCGTCTCTACAACGGGTGGGATGAAATTTAAACATTCATTAAAATGAAATTTAAAATATTAGTTATATGCCTTGCAGCATTTGTACTTGTAACATCTTGCGGACGCAGTAGAAAAAACGACCCCAATTATATTCGGGTGGCAGTGGTTTTGGGTCCCGAATACATAGTTGCCAAAACTGCCCAAAAGGTAGCCAAAGAAAAATACAATCTCGATGTCGATTTGGTTACATTGACCGATTATGTCGTCCCCAACACCCTGTTGGATCAAGGAGATATCGATGCCAATGTGTTTCAGCATGTGCCTTATCTCGAAAATCAGATGAAAGAGCGAGGGTACAAACTGGCGGTCGTGGGCAATGCTTTTGTGTATCCTCTTGCCGGATATTCGAAGAAAATAAAATCGTTGGACGAACTCAAAGATGGCAGTACGATTGTAATACCTAACGATCTGACCAATGGAGGGCGTGCCTTGCTGTTGATGCAAAAACAAGGACTCATAAAACTTCGTGACAATGTGGGATTTATCCCCAAAATAACGGACATTGTAGAGAATCGCCGAAATTTGCTGATTGTAGAATTAGAAGCACCTCAACTGCCTCGTGTGTTAGACGACGATAAGGTCTCGATTGCCATTATAAATAATACTTTTGCGGCAGGGGTGGGACTTACTTTAGCAGACGGAATTTTTGTAGAAGAAAAAGATTCGCCTTACGTCAATGTAATTGTATCTCGTGAAGACAATAAAAACGACGATCGGGTAAAGCGCTTCGTAAAAGCTTTTCAATCGGACGAAGTTGCCGAAACTGCCCACCGTGAGTTTAAGGGCGGAGCTATCAAAGGCTGGTAACGTATCTTATAAAATGCAAAGGGGTTCTAACAAATCAGAGATTTATTTTTCTTCTATTAAAACCTTAATCTTGCTTTTTTTCATCCAAAATTCGCCGTATATTTGTGACATCTTTTTTGAATAACTTAAAAAGGTATTTCCACCTTATTATACTGCAATGACAGAAGCGTTAAAGCACGAATGCGGGATCGCAATGATCCGTCTTTTAAAACCACTTGAGTATTATCAGGAGAAGTATGGTACATGGCGACATGGGCTAAACAAGCTATATCTGTTGATGGAAAAACAACACAACCGTGGGCAGGAAGGTGCCGGACTGGCTGTTGTAAAATTGGATGCAGAACCGGGCACTGAATTTATTTTCAGAGAAAGAGCTACCGGATCGAGTGCTATTTCCGAAATTTTTGCGAATGTATATCACCATTTCGACAAAACTGCTACCGAAGACCTCAACGATCCTATTTTTGCCAAGAAAAACCTGCCCTTTGCCGGAGAGCTATTCTTAGGTCACTTGAGATACAGTACTACGGGAAAATCGGGGTTATCATACGTACACCCATTCTTAAGAAGAAACAATTGGATTTCGCGGAACTTGGCTCTTGCCGGAAACTTCAACATGACCAATGTTGACGAATTGTTTAACGACTTGGTGAAAGAAGGACAGCACCCTCGCGACCATGCTGATACGTTTGTTCTTTTAGAATCATTGGGGCATCATTTGGATCGTGAAGTGCAATATCAATTTGATAAATACGGAAAAGATAAATCAATAGAAGGCTTCGAGCTGAATAAGGTGATCGAAGAAAATCTCGATATACCGTTTATGTTGCGCACTGCCAGCAAAAAATGGGATGGCGGATTTGTTATTGGCGGACTTATCGGCTGTGGCGACTCGTTTGTGTTTCGCGATCCGTGGGGCATCCGTCCCGCATACTATTATATGGATGACGAAATTGTGGTGGTGGCATCCGAGCGTCCTGTTATTCAAACGACATTAAACTTGGATGTAGCCGACATTAAAGAATTGGAAGCCGGACAGGCAATTGTTGTCAAAAAAGACGGTCGTGTGATGTTTCCTCAAATTTTAGAGAAAAAAGAATCATTTGCTCCTTGTTCGTTCGAGCGTATCTATTTCTCCAGAGGATCGGATGCCGATATTTACAGGGAACGGAAAGAACTGGGAAAATTGCTTCTGCCTCGTATCTTGAAATCTATCGATTCAGATCTTCGCAATACAGTATTCTCGTTTATCCCCAATACCGCCGAAGTAGCATTCTACGGTATGACCCAAGGGCTGGAAGAATACATGCAAGAGGTAAGGTTCAAAAAAATAAGAGAAAAAGGAGAAAATGCTACCGATGAAGATCTGACCCGCATATTGGCGATGAAAGTTCGCACCGAAAAGGTGGCTATAAAAGATATAAAATTACGTACGTTTATTTCGGAAGACAAAGGTCGCAACGATCTTGCGGCACACGTTTATGATATTACTTACGAATCTATTCGCCCTTACAAAGACAATTTGGTGGTTATAGATGATAGTATTGTTAGAGGTACAACGCTTCAACAGAGTATCATCAAAATGTTGGATAGGTTACATCCTAAAAAGATTGTGGTACTGTCGTCGTCTCCTCAAATTAGATACCCCGATTGTTATGGAATAGACATGTCGAGAATGAGTGAATTTGCCGCTTTCAGAGCCGCAATAGCTCTCTTGAAAGAAAAAGGGATGCAACATGTAATTGACGAGGCATACCGTAAATCGGCTGCTCAACGCAGCAAACCAAAAGAAGAGATAGTTAATTACGTAAAAGAGATATACGAACCTTTTACTGAAGAAGAAATTTCGGCAAAAATTGCAGAAATGCTCACTCCTCAAGGTACAGAGGCTAAGGTAGAGATTGTATTTCAAAGTATTGAGAATCTTCACAAAGCCTGTCCAAATAATAAGGGTGACTGGTATTTTTCGGGTAACTACCCTACTCCGGGTGGAAACCGCATGGTAAATACCGCTTTCTTGAATTATGTGGAAGGGTTAGAAAAGAGATAGGATTAGAATAGTTACGAGTTACATGAAGTATAAAAACGGCAGTTGTATTCCAAAAGAATAAACTGCCGTTTTGTTATAGGGGCGTATTGCAATGCCCGAAAAGAGAATTTGACAACGGGCGTATGCAATACGCCCCTACGGGGTTAATCCGCATTAACTTTTTACATAAAAACTATATATCTTTACTATTCGAATCAATAAAAAAATGTCTATCTTTGTATGATTAGTTCTCGACAATAGAATTGAATAGCTAAAACACTATTATACATGAAGATATTGGTAATAAACGGACCTAATTTGAACTTATTGGGAAAGCGGGAACCTACTATATACGGGAATACTACATTCGATACGTATTTCCCCCAATTGGTTGCTTCGTACTCCAACAGTTGCGAATTGTTCTACTACCAATCTAATCACGAGGGCGATCTGATAGATAAAATACATGAAGTCGGGTTTGAATATGAGGGTATTGTAATAAATGCGGGAGCATACACACACACCTCTATTGCCTTGCACGATGCTATTAAAGCCATCACAACTCCGGTGATAGAAGTACATATATCTAACATACACGCTCGGGAGGAGTTTCGCCACAAATCGATGATAGCACCTGCCTGCAAAGGATCGATTATCGGATTGGGGTTTGAATCTTACAGACTGGCAATAGAATACATTATTAGAAATATAAAATAATTATTATAATTAAAAACTACTTTTATGTTTAAGAAAACGAAAATTGTTGCAACAATTTCAGACATGCGTTGTGATGTTGATTTCATCCAATCGTTGTACAACGAAGGGATTAATGTAGTTCGTATGAACTCGGCTCACATGACAGAAGAGGGATTTATTCAGGTAATCAACAACGTGCGTGCAGTATCTAAGACTATCGGTCTGATGATGGACACCAAAGGTCCTGAAATCCGTACAACTGCAACTGAGTCTGGTGAAAAAATTGTTGTGAAAACAGGTGATAGACTGAAAGTGATCGGAAACATTGATGTAAAATCGACTCCACAACAAGTAGCTGTATCATACCCAAGTATCGTGAAAGATGTTCCTGTGGGAAATCTTCTTTTGATTGACGATGGTGAGACTGCTCTTAAAGTAATCGAAAAAGGAAGTGATTATCTACTTGTAGAAGTTCAAAATAACGGAACAATTGGTAGCCGTAAGAGCGTAAACATCCCCGGTGTGAGCGTTAATCTGCCTTCAATCACCGAAAAAGACAAAAAATGTATTGAAATCGCTATCAAATATGGTGCTGACTTCATTGCACACTCTTTTGTAAGACATAAAGAAGACGTTCTTGACGTTCAAAAGATTCTTGATGCTCACAACAGTGATATCAAAATTATCGCTAAAATAGAAAATCAAGAAGGTGTTGATAACATCGACGAAATTTACGAACATGCTTATGGTGTAATGGTTGCTCGTGGTGACTTAGGTATCGAAGTTCCTCAAGAAAACATACCCGGAATACAACGTCTGTTGATCCGTAAAGCTATTGAATACAAAAAACCGGTTATCGTTGCAACTCAAATGTTACACACAATGATCGAAAACCCACGCCCAACACGTGCCGAAGTTGCCGATATTGCAAATGCAGTATATTACGGTACTGATGCTGTGATGTTGAGTGGCGAAACTGCTTACGGTAAATATCCTGTTGAAGCTGTTCGCACAATGGCTCAAGTAGCTCGTGCTGCCGAAATCTCTAAATTAGAAGAGAATGCAATTCCTGTTCCATTCAAAGATTCGGAATACGACACTACTTCGTTCCTTGCTAAACAAGCCGTTAAATCGGTAAACCAACTTGGTGTTAAAGCAATTATTACTGATAGTGTAACAGGACGTACGGCTCGTACATTGGCTGCTTTCCGCAGTAAAAATCCTGTATATGCAATCTGTAACAAAGAAGAAGTTGCTCGTTACCTTTCGGTTTGTTATGGTGTTGACGCTCGTTTCCAAGAGGATACCGGTTATACAACTAACAAACATAAACAATATTTCTTGAAAGCATTGAAAAATCTTACTGAAGCAAAAGCTGTAAGTAAAGAAGATACAGTTGCTTATTTGAGCGGAAGCTTCACCGAAGGTGGAGGTACATCTTTCCTTGAAATAAACAACGTTGGTAAAGTGCTTGAAGCTGGTGACAAATACGATGTTCCGGTAGAATAATACTGTTTTATAAAGCAAAAGAAAAGACACTGTGGGCTTGCCTACCGTGTCTTTTTTTTGCTTTTTTGCTTTTAAAAATAATTTTTTATACATTTGCACCCGGCTAACTATAAATCATAAAAAAAATGAAAAGAAAATTAATTTCTCTATTACTATTAGCAACACTATTATTTTCTAACCTCAGTATCGGACAAGTAAAAGCACAAGATTCAGAAAAAGCGCCAGGTTCAGAAAAAGCACTTTTCAAAAATTGGGCTGTAGGTGTAGATATCCTTACCCTTTATGGATATGGTATTTATGGAGCAACTTCCATAACTCCTAATCTTAAAGCTAGGGTAGGATTCGATTATTTAAACTTTACGTATGACGATGCTATCGATTTTGATGCGGATGCTATCGACGCAAACGGTCAAGATCTCGACCGTACTATGAGTGGAGAGTTTACTAAAGCGAATCTGAAATTCCCAAATGCCAAAGTATTGATCGACTATTATCCTCGTGAAAATGGAATTTTTTCTGTAACTGCGGGTTTTTATGTTGGACAGAACAAAATTTCAGCCAATGGTAAGATTAAGGACTACCATGCTGGCGATCAGTTTGAAATTATAGACGATGTGGTTATTAAGCCAAGAACTGACGGTACTTTTGAGGCTCAATTGAAAATGGGAAATACCATTAAGCCTTATTTTGGTATCGGCTTGGGACGTACCATTGCTACCAACAACCGTGTAGGCTTTAAGTTCGATTTAGGCGTTGTTTATCAAGGAAAGATGGAAATACAAAGCGATCAGATACAAAACACAAAAGCATTGGAAAGTGCAGCAGATCTGCCTTTTTCGGAGAGTCTGTTAAGCTGGTACCCTATGATTGGATTTTCGTTATCATATAGAATCAAATAAAACACACCAAGTTTTATTACACATAAGCAACGAAGCTGTCTTTTGCAACAAAGGCAGCTTCGTTTTTTATATCCTAATCTCATATTGTTTTTCTCGTAATTTAATAATCAGTACATTTGCGGAGGTGTAAAAGCAAATATACATGAATCAGAATAATCAGAACCAATTAGAAGATTATATCCTATCTCACATAGATGAAGAGGGCGAATTACTGAAAAACCTCAACCGGGATGCTCATGTAAATCTGCTTCGTCCCCGTATGATATCAGGGCATCTGCAAGGACGGCTTTTGAAGATGTTTTGCCGGATGATTCAACCTAAATACATTCTCGAAATAGGCACTTATACCGCCTATGCAACACTTTGTTTGGCGGAAGGGGCATCGGACAATGCAGAAATACATACCATAGAGGTCAACGATGAACTGGAGGATTTCGTTATGAAACATCTCCATAAATCGAAACTTAAAGACAAGATACATTTACATATTGGCGATGCTATACAAATAATCCCAACAATAGATTGTATCTTTGACCTTGTATTTATAGATGCTAACAAACGGCATTACTGCGAATATTATGATCTTATATTCGACAAAGTTCGCCCGGGAGGCTTAATTATAGCAGACAATACACTTTGGGATGGAAAAGTTTTAGAGACTCCCCACCCTACCGACAAGCAAACAATAGGCATACAGGATTTTAACGATATGCTTGCAAAAGATAACAGAGTAGAGAAAGTAATCCTCCCCATTCGGGATGGATTAACTTTAATCTGGAAGAAATGATATGAAGAAGTAAACAAGTTGACAAGTTGACAAGCCTTGTTTACTTGTAAACTAATTAAGAACAAAAAATGGAAACAACTAGACAACAAAAGATAAACAGGCTCATTCAAAAAGAGTTAGGAGAGATTTTTCTTTTACAAACAAAAGCCATGCCGGGCGTATTGGTATCGGTAAGCGGCGTAAGAATAAGCCCCGATTTGAGTGTGGCAAAAGCGTATTTAAGTATTTTTCCATCCGACAAAGGAAAAGAACTGTTGGCAAACGTAAAAACCAATGTAAAGGCAATACGCTACGACTTAGGACAACGTTTGGGTAAACAGCTACGCATCATTCCGCAGTTAGTATTTTTCATTGACGATTCACTGGATTATGTGGAAAATATCGACAGACTTTTAAATACAATAGAAGATAAGAAAGAACCCGAAGAGTGAACCTGTCGTTTTACATAGCCCGCCGATATTTATTCTCTAAGAAATCGCACAATGCAATCAATGTGATTTCTATGATTTCGGTGTGTGGCATAGCTATTGCTACTTTGGCAATGGTATGCACACTTTCGATATTTAACGGATTTACCCGGCTCGTTTCGGATTCGTTTAGTGTGATTGATCCCACCCTACAAATTTCGGCTGCAAAGGGAAAGGTATTCGACCCCACCGATCCAAATGTCGAAAAAGTAAAACAACTGCCCGAAATAGACATTATTTCTGAAACCATTGAAGAAAATGCTTTGGTAAGATACGGCGAAAGGCAAGACCCTGTCTTAATAAAAGGTGTATCCGACAACTTCAAAAAGATGGCGGATACGGGCAAATTCACCATCAACGGAACATTTTCTTTAAAAGAAGGAGATGTCGATTATTGCGTTGCCGGAGTGGGATTGGCTATGAATCTGGGCTTGCGGGCAGACAATATTACACCTATAGAAATATATTCGCCTAAGCGGGATGTAAAAATCCAATTGGCAAATCCGGCTAATGCTTTTACACAGGTGTACGCCTATCCTTCGGGCATATTTTCGCTCAATCAGGCAAAGTATGACGAACAAATGCTCATTGTATCCATCAGTTTGGCACGTCAACTATTCAGATACGACAAAGAGGTTTCGTCACTCGATATAAAATTAAAAGAAGGTGCTTCTGTAAATGAGATAGAAAAGAAAATACAAACTATACTGGGTGATAATTTTCTCGTAAAAAACCGATTCGAGCAACAGGCTGACTCATTCAGAATGGTAAATATAGAGAAATGGGTTACCTTTCTTATCCTTGGCTTTATCCTCATTATAGCCGTTTTTAATGTGGTAGGATCTCTATCGATGTTGATAGTTGATAAGCACGATGACATTAAAATTTTGCAAAACATGGGGGCAAACAACAAATTAATCTCACGGATATTTTTGATAGAAGGCTGGCTTATATCGATGACGGGAGCCATTGCCGGGCTTATCCTCGGACTAACCTTGTGCCTTCTGCAACAATATTTCGGGTTATTGAAACTGGGAGAAACTCCCGGAGCCTTTGTTGTTGACGCATATCCTGTGTCGGTTTTGGCTTCTGATATCTTCTTTATTTTCGTCACAGTGAGCCTTATAGGCTTTTTAATTGTACTATATCCCGTCAATACCCTAAAGAAAAAGCTAAAAAGGGCTGATGAGTAATTAGTCGATACTTAAAAATCGCATAACAACCAATTATACAGTAGGGCAAACGCATCAAAACTGTTTTGTTTTATTATCGAAGACTGTAGGGGCTGGGCTCTGCCCTGCCCGAGCCATAAATTTGCGGGCAGGGCAGAGCCCAGCCCCTACAACATTCTCGAAACAAGTATATTTTTTTCAATACGTTTGCCTTGAATTATACAGTAAAAACTTGTCTATATCTGCAGGAAGATGTATCTTAGACCCTAATTTCTTTTATATATTGTGTTAACACCTAATAAAAAAGAACTTCGGAAGGAAGATAGTCTAAACTAGAAACATCCTAAAAAATTGACAATTAGCATATGTCTCCCGTCAAAACAATTGCAGACTTGCTAAGCAACAACTATATAAATAACTTTAAGTAGATTTACATGATAAAAACAATTCGTTTCACTTTAGTAGCCGGTTTATTGACAGTAGGCAGTATCTATGCTTCGGCGCAAAATACAGAGGTAACGATGGTCGACCGACCGTCTACACAAGCCGTAAACAGTTACTATTTAGGCAATAGGCAGCCTTTACTGCAAACCCACTTTATTAAACTTCCGTTGGGAAATATAAAACCAAAGGGCTGGCTGAACCGTTATCTCGAATTGCAAAGAGACGGGCTTACCGGTCATTTGAGCGAAATAAGTGCATGGCTCGACAAAAATAATAACGCATGGCTCAACAATGGAAGCGATGCCGGATGGGAAGAAGTGCCTTATTGGTTAAAAGGATACGGAAATATAGCCTATATCTTGGGTGATAAAAAGATGCTTGCCGAAGCTCAATCTTGGATAGAGGCAGCAATAAAAAGCCAGCAACCCGATGGTTATTTTGGTCCAATAAACGAGCGTAACGGAAACAGAGAGCTTTGGGCAAATATGATTATGCTTTGGTGCCTGCAATCGTATTACGAGTACTCAAACGACAGCCGTGTAATAGATTTGATGACCAAATATTTTAAATGGCAAATGACCGTACCGGACGAAAAATTTCTGAAAGATTATTGGGAACATAGTCGGGTAGGCGACAATCTATACAGTGTATATTGGCTCTATAACATTACAGGCGATGCTTTCTTGTTAGACTTGGCACATAAAGCACACCGGAATGGTGCAGACTGGATGCTCGATTCGGGCTTACCCAATTGGCACAATGTAAATATAGCTCAAGGCTTTAGAGAGCCGGCTACTTACTATATGTTGACGAAAGATTCTACACAACTTGCCGCAACTTATAACGTTCATAACCTTATTCGGCGTACATTCGGACAGGTTTCGGGTGGTATGTTCGGGGCTGATGAGAATGCCCGTATGGGTTATATCGACCCTCGTCAAGGAACCGAAACTTGCGGATTTGTAGAGCAAATGGCTTCGGACGAAATGCTGTTGCGTTACACCGGCGACCCTCTTTGGGCTGAACATTGCGAAGATGTGGCGTTCAACTCGTATCCGGCTGCGGTAATGCCCGACTTCAAGTCGTTGCGTTATATCACGAGTCCCAATCATGTGATGAGCGATTCCGAAAATCACAAACCGGGTATTGACAATGCAGGTCCATTTTTGTCGATGAATCCTTTCAGCAGCAGATGTTGTCAACACAATCATGCCCAGGGATGGCCCTATTATATCGAAAACTTACTTTATGCAACTCCCGATAATGGGGCGGCAGCAGGTGTTTACGGTGCATTTGAGGGCAAGGTAAAAGTAGGCGATGGCACAGA
This sequence comes from Dysgonomonas sp., assembly GCA_031546965.1. Classification (GTDB taxonomy): domain Bacteria; phylum Bacteroidota; class Bacteroidia; order Bacteroidales; family Dysgonomonadaceae; genus Dysgonomonas_A. Next base: position 15,134 of record JAVBJR010000502.1, on the reverse strand, counting down.
GGTTACTATAAAGGAAGATACCCACTATCCATTTGAGGAAGGCATCCGTTTCGAGATAAAAACTCCTAAGAGTGTGAAGTTTCCATTTTATCTGCGCATCCCGTCGTGGACGTCTAATGCCTCTCTGTCTATTAATGGCAAAAAAGTAAATACTGTACTGACTGCAGGAAAATACCTGCGCATAGATCGTGAGTGGAAAAGTGGCGACATAGTAACCGTTAATTACCCTATGGCTTTGAAGATGAAGCAATGGCAGGTAAACAAAAATAGTGTAAGTGTAAATTATGGTCCATTGACTTTGTCGCTCAATATACAGGAAGACTACAAAAAAGTAGACAGCAAAGCCAGTGCTATTGGCGATTCAAAATGGCAAAAAGATGCCGATGCCGAAAAATGGCCATCGTTCGAAATTTATCCGAAAAGTGCTTGGAATTATGCTTTAGTGCTTACTCCTAAAAATCCGTTGAGCAATTTTGTGGTAGAAAAAAGAGCTTGGCCCAAGGACGATTTTCCGTTTATACAGGCAAATTCGCCCATTGTAGTGAAAGCTAAAGGTCGATTGGTTCCATCATGGAAAATAGATCAGTACAAATTATGTGGAGTGTTACCGGAGGAAAGTGTAAAAAAATCGTCTCAAATAGATGATATCACTCTTGTGCCGATGGGTACTGCCCGTTTGCGTATAACATCTTTTCCGACAGCCGAAAAATAAAGAAATGTGTTTAGGAAATGTTTAAATTTTAGGAAATACGTATGTAGGGGCGAAAAATATTTCGCCCCTATATTTGTCGGGCGTATAATTATACGTCCCTACATGAGGGAGCTTGTTTTTTTTATTAGGAATGGAAAACCGGATCAAGTACGGTTATAAATACAAATAGCGACTATATTTTCATACAATCGCTATTTTTTTTATACATATCTCGTAATTATTGGAAACTTACCCGCAGATGTTCGGCTCAATTATGTACCCCTTGCGATGCAACTTGAGCTTGTTGATTTGCTATAGATGCTATTTTGCCCGCTCGAATATTGTTGTCGAGAAAGGCTCCTATGGCAAATGCTGTCGGAAGCATAGTAAGTGCCGTTAAAACTACTGCGATATAAATTTTTTTCAAGTGTAAATCTTTTCTCATACGCATCTCTTTTTTTGATAATTGCTACTCTAACTACACTATTATAATGATAATCAGGACAGAAAGTTCAGGAAAAAATTAGATATTTGAGAATAAAGTGGTATTTTTTTATAGTTAAATAGTAATCGGTATCTCGTGTTTATTTGAAATAAATATTTGTTACCATTTATTTACTTATAATAAGCTGTATTTGTGGCGATTAAAAAACTAATGATTATTGTTTTATCCTAAAAGCAAATTATTTGATTATCTCTGCACATGGTATAGACAAAATTTGAGAATACCTCGAAACACGATTAAAGAATAGTATCAATAATTATTAATATGCACCTTTTTGACTTGTTGTCACGTAAATTCTTCTTACTTTAGGCGAATAAAACGAATGAGTCCTTAAAATTTGCGGGGTATAATTAATCAAAGTCAAAATATCCCCCATCTAATAAGAGGCTGATAAAACCTTAAATAACGTCATGAATAAACTTATGAATATGAATATTTTTAGTTTTTCTCATCAGGGAGTATCGACCACGACTGCAGTTCTGCTGTCATCTATTCTATCGATAAACATAGCATTTTCGCAAACCAAGAACATACTCATCGAGAACAAGGGTTCTAAATCGGTTGTAGATTATACGGTAGAAATTCCCATTGCAGATTTAAAACTTCCATTAGGCAATTATGTAGGTATATTGCCCGATAAAACTGTTGTTCCGATCGAAATATCTACCGGTATAAACAACAAAGAATGGGCAATTCTACCTATCGGAAAATTGAATGCAGGCGAAAAACAAACCATCAAAATAGAACAAGGATCAAGCGATTCGTACCCAAAACGTACTTATGCCGAATTGGCTCATAAAATAGGGGGAAATTTTGAAGGATCTAACTATGTGGGCGTACACTCATGGGTAAAACCCAACAAAATCACACTTCCGGGCAGCTTCACCGACCACTCGTATTACATCAAATACGAAGGTCCGGGATGGGAAAGCGATAAGGTAGCTTTTCGATTTTATTTGGACAATAGGAATGCCATTGATGTATTCGCAAAGAAAACCACAGATATTGTTCTTCCGGCTGTGGGAGTCGATGGTTTCGATAACTACCACAAGATGTCTGCTTGGGGAATGGACAATATGAAAGTAGGAAAAGCTCTCGGTGTAGGCACTATCGCCAGTTGGAACGGAACGAAAGCCGTACGTGTAGATAAAAAAGACAGTACCTCGTGTACTATTCAAGCAGACGGAAAAGTACGTTCGCAAATAAAAACCATTTATTATGGATGGGAAGCCAACGGTGCAAAATGTAATCTTACCTCCTTGATATCTATTGATGCAGGCAGCAGAGCCTCACATATGGAACTAACGGTTGATAAAACCATACCTAATATTGCTACGGGAATAAACAAAGATAAAAATTCGGAACTGATTGTGAGTAACGACAAAAACAGCGAATGGTCTTACATAGCCACTTTCGGCAAGCAAAGTCTAAATGATGACATGCAGGGATTAGCGGTTTTTGCTCGCACCAAACAGATCAAAGAAATTACGGGAGACGAGCTGAACCATGTATTGGTATTGACCCCTCAAAACAATTCCGTAGAATATTATTTCATGGCAACATGGGAACTCGATTCTGAACCTGTTGCAACCAAAGACGACTTCGTGAAGTGTATTGATGAGGTAATGAGTCGATTGAATAATCAAGTAAGTATAAAAGTAAAATAGTTACGAGTTACAAGTAGACGAGGGAAGTAACTCGTAACTAAAAAAAGAATATTATGAAAAGCTTTTTAGACAAAAATTTTGTATTGGAAACCGAAACAGCACAAGCGTTGTATCATGAACATGCAAAAAGTTTACCAATTATAGATTATCATTGCCATCTGGATCCTAAGCTTATTGCGGAGGACTACAAATTCGACAATTTGGGCGAAATATGGCTGGCAGGCGACCACTACAAATGGCGTGCGATGCGTACCAACGGCATAGACGAACGTTTTTGTACAGGAAAAGATACAACCGATTGGGAAAAATTCGAAAAATGGGCAGAGACTGTGCCTTATACAATGCGTAACCCACTCTATCATTGGACTCACTTAGAATTAAAGACGGCTTTCGGGGTAGAAAAAATATTGAAACCCGACACCGCTAAAGAAATATACGATATATGTACCGCTCAACTACGTAAACCCGAATTTTCGGCTCGTGGATTGATGAAACACTACAATGTTGAAGCAGTTTGTACGACTGACGATCCTATTGATTCTCTTGAATATCATATCGCTCTTAAAAAAGAAAGCTTCTCAATAAAAGTTCTTCCTACATGGCGACCCGATAAAGCAATGGCGGTAGAAGTAGCTGCTAACTTTAGAGCGTATGTAGAGAAACTTTCGGAGGTATCGGGAGTTACAATCAGCAACTTCAGTGACTTGATTACAGCTTTACGCAAACGTCATGACTTTTTTGCTTCGGTAGGATGTAAATTATCAGATCACGGGATTGAAGAGTTTTATGCGGAAGACTATACTCAATCGGAAGTAGAAGCAATCTTCAACAAAGTATATTCGGGAAAAGAATTGAACGGTGCTGAAATCATCAAGTTCAAATCTGCCATGTTAGTTGAAGGCGCTATGATGGATTGGGAAAAAGGATGGACACAACAATTCCACTATGGAGCTATCCGTAACAATAATACTCGCCTGTTCAACAAATTGGGTGCAGATACAGGATTCGATTCGATTGGAGATTTCAATACTGCCAAAAACATGTCGAAGTTTTTTAACAGATTAGATACTGATAATAAATTGGCAAAAACTATCATTTACAACTTAAACCCTCGTGATAATGATCTGATTGCAACCATGATCGGTAATTTTCAGGACGGATCGGTAGCCGGAAAGATTCAATTTGGCTCGGGATGGTGGTTCTTGGATCAAAAAACAGGTATGGAAGCTCAAATGAACTCATTATCTAATCTCGGATTATTGAGCCGATTTGTAGGGATGCTTACCGATTCTCGAAGCTTCTTGTCGTATCCTCGACACGAATATTTCAGAAGAATACTTTGTAATCTGATTGGTAACGATGTAGAGCAAGGATTACTGCCTTCTTCCGAATTGCCTTTTTTAGGAAAATTGGTAGAAAATGTATCGTATTACAATGCAAAAAATTTCTTCCAATTCTGAAATTAATGTCGCATTGCGATGTAGGGACAGGGCTCTGCTCTGCCCGTAAAAACAATAAAAATTCACATGAGGGTGGAGTAGAACCCCACCCCTACAAACAAACAAAATAAAATAACCCTATATAAATCACATCAAACAATATGAAAAAAGTAGTGACTTTCGGCGAAATCATGTTACGCTTATCAGCACCCGGATACCAACGTTTTATACAATCGACTAATTTGAATGCTACTTTTGGCGGCGGTGAGGCTAATGTAGCTGTATCATTGTCTAACTATGGTATACCTACTGATTTTGTAACCCGTTTGCCCAAAAATGACATTGCAGATTGGTGCATTTCAGACCTTAGAAAATACAACGTAGGAGTAAACAATATACAAAGAGGTGGCGATCGTGTAGGTGTCTACTTCCTCGAAACAGGAGCCGTAGCGCGTGCTTCGAAAGTAATTTACGACAGAGCCGATTCGGCTATGGCACAAATCAAACCGGGAATGATCAATTGGAGAGAAATCTTCAAAGATGCTCAATGGTTTCACTGGACGGGAATCACCCCTGCCCTTTCGCAAGGTGCAGCAGATGCTTGTTTGGAAGCCATCAAGATAGCCAACGAAATGGGAATAACGGTATCTACCGACCTCAACTATCGCAAAAATTTGTGGAAATACGGCAAAACTGCCGACGAGGTAATGCCTGCCTTAGTAGAAGGTTGCGACATCATCTTAGGAAATGAAGAAGATGCCGAGAAAGTATTCGGTATCAAGCCCGAAGGTTTCGATGTAGCTCATACAGGCGGTGAAGTGAATGCTGTGGAATTTGAATCGGTATGTACTCAAATGATGAAAAAATTCCCCAGAGCTAAAAAAGTAATTATCACGTTGAGAGGTTCTATCAATGCCAATCACAATACATGGGGAGGCTGTTTGTATTCGGACAAATTGTACCAATCGAAACGTTACGACATCAGTCATATTGTAGACCGTGTAGGTGGAGGCGATTCGTTTATGGGGGGATTGGTTTACGGACTTATCACTTATCCGCAAGACGATCAAAAAGCCCTCGAATTTGCAGTGGCGGCTTCGTGTCTGAAACATACTATTTATGCCGATTATAACTTGGTAACGGTTGCCGAAGTGGAGAACTTGATGAAAGGCGACGGTTCGGGCAGAGTATCGAGATAGACACCCCTCCCGACCTCCCCAAAAGGGAGGAGCTAAAACTCCCTCTCTGTACTCCCTCTCCTTTGGAGAGGGCTGGGGTGAGGTTTCAACTTAAAAAATAAAAACATGCAAGATCAATTTTCTTTAAAAGGTAAAATAGCCCTCATCACAGGAGGCACTTATGGCATAGGAATGGCTATGGCACAAGCCTTAGGCAAAGCCGGAGCAACCATTATATTTAATGCAAGAAGCGAAGACAAAGTAAGAGCCGCCGAGCTTGAATACAAAGCTTCGGGATTGGATGCTTACGGCTATGTTTGTGACGTAACGATAGAGTCTGCCGTTCGCTCGATGGTGAGCGATATTGCTCAAAAACATGGAGATATAGATATTTTGGTTAACAATGCCGGAATCATCAAACGTATTCCTGCTTTGGAAATGTCGGTAGAAGATTTCAATGAAGTTATCAATGTCGATTTAACAGCTCCTTTTATTGTATCAAAAGCGGTAGCTCCGGGGATGATACGTAAAGGAGGCGGTAAAATTATCAACATCTGCTCTATGATGAGCGAATTGGGACGTGAAACGGTATCAGCCTACGCAGCAGCAAAAGGCGGTCTGAAAATGTTGACCAAAAATTTGGCTTGCGAATGGGCTGAACACAATATACAAGTCAATGGAATAGGTCCCGGATATATAGCCACTCCTCAAACAGCGGCTTTAAGAGAAAATGGAAATCCGTTCAACGATTTTATTTTGGCAAAAACTCCGGCTGCACGTTGGGGTACGCCCGAAGATCTCGAAGGTCCTGTGGTCTTTTTGGCTTCTAAAGCTTCCGATTTTATTAACGGACATATTCTGTATGTAGACGGAGGTATTCTTGCATATATAGGAAAACAACCAAAGTAGTTACAAGTTACGAGTTACAAGACAAATTTACTTGTCAACTAAAACACTCGTAACTTTTTAAATAAATCAATATGTCACGATTCACTCGTATCGAAGCCTGCCAAGCCATGGCACAAACAGGCATGGTTCCCGTTTTTTACAACAACGATTTAGAAACCTCAAAACAAGTTGTCAAAGCCTGCTACGAAGGAGGTGTACGTGCCTTTGAATTTACCAATAGAGGCGACTTTGCACACGAAATATTCGGCGAGTTAGTAAAATGGGCTGCTAAAGAATGCCCTCAAATGATACTCGGTATAGGCTCTATTGTTGACGCTGGAACAGCCTCACTTTACTTGCAATTGGGAGCTAATTTTGTGGTAGGTCCTTTACTTAATCCCGACATTTTCAAGGTATGTAATCGCCGCCAAGTGGCTTATATTCCCGGATGCGGATCGGTATCAGAAATAGGATATGCACAAGAATTGGGAGCAGAGGTAGTTAAAGTATTCCCTGCCGGAAACGTGGGAGGAGCTTCTTTCGTGAAGAATGTAAAAGCACCTATGCCGTGGTCGAACATCATGGTAACAGGAGGCGTAGAACCTACAGAAGATAATCTAACCAAATGGATAGATGCCGGAGTAACCTGCGTAGGAATGGGTTCGAACCTTTTCCCTAAAGAAGTTATAGCAGCCAAAAACTGGGCAGAAATAACTAGAATGAGCAAAGAAGCATTGGCAATTATAGCCAAAGCAAGGAAGAAATAAAGAACCCCACCCGACCCGACCTCCCCGAAGGGGAGGAGTTGCAGAGAGGGGATTTTTAGCTCCTCCCTTTGGGGAAGCCGGGAGGGGCAGATTGTAACTAAATCTAAATTATATACCCATGAATACACCAAATCAGCCTACACAAAAAATGACAAATTACAGGTGGACAATCTGTGCGATGTTGTTCTTTGCAACTACAATCAACTACTTGGATCGACAGGTACTTTCGCTTACGTGGAAAGACTTTATCGCTCCCGAGTTTCATTGGACAAACAACGATTACGGTAATATTACCGCATTGTTTTCTATCTTCTACGCCTTGAGTATGCTCTTTGCCGGTCGCTTTATCGACTGGATGGATACTAAGAAAGGATTCCTTTGGGCAATAGGCATATGGTCATTCGGGGCTTGTTTACATGCCTTCTGTGGAATAGCTACTTCGGGAGTCACAGCCGGACAATGGTTTGTAGGATTCGAAGGAGCAAAACATGCCATCGGGATGGTGGGCGATGGTGCTATGGTAGCATCGGTAAGTGTTACCCTGTTTATTTTTGCCCGATTGGTACTGGCAATAGGTGAAGCCGGCAACTTTCCGGCAGCCATTAAAGCCACAGCAGAATATTTTCCTAAAAAAGACAGGGCATTATCAACCAGTATCTTCAATGCAGGATCTACCGTAGGGGCATTAGCTGCACCTATATCTATCCCTTTCATTGCCGCTCATTGGGGCTGGGAAATGTCTTTTATCATTATCGGAGCATTGGGTTTTGTTTGGATGGGCTTTTGGGTATTTATTTATAAAAAACCCGAAAAAAATCAGTCGGTTAACGCTGCCGAATTAGCTTATATCCAACAAGATTTGGATGGAAGCGAAGGCATGGATGAAGCCACTAAAAAAGTACACGACGAGAGAAAAATTTCTTTCCTCGATTGTTTCAAATACAAACAAACGTGGGCATTTGCTTTGGGTAAATTTATGACCGACGGTGTATGGTGGTTCTTCCTGTTTTGGACTCCTGCTTACTTGAGTTCGGTATATGGTATTAAATCATCCGACCCTCAAGGACAGTTGGCAATCTTTGTATTGTACCTCATTACGTTATTGTCTATTATCGGAGGATGGCTACCCACTTACTTTGTTGATAAAAAAGGTATGAATCCATATGCAGGTCGTATGAGAGCCATGTTGATCTTTGCATTCTTCCCTCTATTAGCTCTGTTTGCTCAACCTTTGGGTAGTGTATCGTATTGGTTGCCTGTCATTATTATCGGTATTGCCGGAGCTGCTCATCAGGCTTGGTCTGCAAATATTTTTTCTACGGTGGGCGATATGTTCCCCAAGAAAGCTATTGCAACCATTACAGGTATTGGCGGTATGGCTGGTGGTGTAGCTGCTTTTATTATCAATAAAGGTTCGGGGGTTTTATTTGATCATGCAGGTCAAACTCAAATGGAGTTTATGGGTTTCAAAGGCGAAGAAGCCGGATACTTCATTATCTTCTCTATTTGTTCAGTAGCCTATCTGATCGGATGGGCTATAATGAAAACCCTTGTACCTCAATATAAACCGATTACCGATCTGTGAAATCAGATTATAATTTATCGTTAGCAGTTAACTGTGCGAATAATTAGCTGCTTTAAAACCCCATACCAGATGTTACCAAAAGATTAATCGGAAAGTAAAAAATAATTTTTTCCCATAACTTATATAAATATTCGGAGGAATATTATACCTTTACAGTGTTAATAAAAAAAGCATGGGGGATTAGCTCATCTGGCTAGAGCGTAACGCTGGCAGTGTTAAGGTGATCGGTTCGAGTCCGATATTCTCCACAAAAATAAGTAATCCCTGCATTGCCCAATGCAGGGGTTTTATTTTTTTATTACCTTTAGATTTTAATCATTAATAGCAGGCTTTTATGCAAATCACCGATTATTATTTATCTGAAAGGAAAGACATTTTTCCGTTTATACCTCAAGGCATACAAAAAACGTTGGATGTTGGTTGCGCTACCGGTGGATTTTCTACAAAACTCAAAAAAGAAAGAAATACAGAGAGTTGGGGGATAGAAATGCAAGAAGATGTTGCCAAAATTGCCAAAACAAAACTCGATAAGGTTTTAGTAGGGTCATTTGATGAAGTTGCCCACGATTTGCCTCAACACTATTTCGACTGCATTTTTTTTAATGATGTGCTTGAACACATGTCTTACCCCGAAACCTGCTTAACCAAAATAAAAGCCAACCTGCGCCCCGATGGCAAAATCATAGCCTCGATACCCAACATGAGGCATATAAGTGTTTTAAGAGAATTGATCTTAAAAAAAGATTGGAAGTACGAAGATTCCGGGATTTTAGACAGAACTCATCTACGCTTTTTTACCAAGAAAAGCATCATCAGAATGTTTGAAGATTGCGGATACAGAGTAGACCTAATAAAAGGCATTAACGGCGTTAGCCCTTATTGCTTCACATCGCTGATTAACATGGCATTATTCAATTCATTGAATGACACAAAATACCGACAATTTTTGGTAGTAGCGTCCCCTGCATAAATCAGATAAGTCCAAAGTGTTTCAACGCATTGCTGATACCGTTATCATCCACCGAATCGGTAATATAATCTGCAACTTGCTTCACATCGTCGCCGGCATTACCCATAGCTATGCCTATGGAAACATGTTTCAACATTTGGATATCGTTGCCTCCATCGCCAAAAGCCATCGTTTGGGAAAGCTTAAGCCCGTAATATTCAACAAATTTGTCGATACCCGTACGTTTACTGTTGCCCCTTACGTTTACATCGGCAAACAGGGGATGCCAACGACTGGCATCGCAATGGGTCAAAACAGTTTGTAGAATTTCTCTCTCTTGGCTATCGTTTACAAACGCATCTATCTGTAAAACTTTACTTGTTGCACTCCCTGTCAATTTGCCTACGGGAGATAAGGGTACATCTGCCAATTTACTGATTGTTATTACATTCTCATCTATATAATTGATAAGCTCGCCCTCTTCGGTTATAATAATGGATGGAAATAAAAATACTTCCTCCTGATAACGCAGCAATGCATCTATATCTTCTTTGGGTATCGGATTTGTAAAAATGGTTTCCAACTCTCCGTTCAAGCAACAAGCACCGTTAAGAGTAATAAATCCGTCGAAAGTCAACCCGTTCAAATCGCCTATCTGTTTAAAATAACGACCTGTTGCTATAAAGACTTTTACACCGTCTTTTTTCAGTTGATTTATTGCATCGATAGTTGATTGCGGAATGGAGTGCGTCTTGAAACTTTTTAGAGTTCCGTCAATATCAAAAAAAACAGCTTTTATCATATTTTTATTACCTGATTGAAGTTTCGCTCATTATGTGTTGAACGCCTATTCTCATAATTTATTACCTTTACCTGTCAAAATAAATAATAGCACTTAACGACATAGATAATTGCATATATATGAAACAAAACAATCTAGTTTTTCATATAACGATACATATCCAATAGCAACAATCACTGAGATAAAATTCCCCAATAAGAAAAAATTATTATAGCTATTCTCTATTTTCTCATCAACATTATAGGTCAATCTCGACCCTAACTTCAAGGCACTGAAAACAGTCAAAGCATGTGGATATCCACTGACCAATGTAATAAGGAGAAAAAGTCTTTCGGCAACCCCTTTTCCTATAGAAGCATAATCTATTCCTTTACTTTTCATAGCCTTGGGCGTGAAAAAACTAAACACAAAGGAGAGACAAAATTCTGCTATTAAGATGAATAAAACATACAACAACATACTGCTATTTTATTAGTAAAGTATAATTAATAATATCTTTTATAGAATTATAATCGTCCATATTCAGAGATTTAATTCGTTTCCAAATCAGAGATCTTTCTTTATGTAACATCTCAGAAACAACTTTATAATCTTTAAATTCAATTAATAGAGATATCAAGCTATAGTCCTTATCAAGCTTCCATTTTCCAATTATATTATCCAATATCTTGAATGATTTATTTAATATATTATTCTGCAAAACATTTCCAATATCAACATTAAACCTATTTTTATTGTCCTTCAAATCATTTAGTTCTTCTCTCGCATCTGTTAAACCAGCTCCCAACATTTCATAAGCAATCTTTGAATTAATAGGAGTGTCTATTACTCCATATTTAAGAACATATCTCAGTTTAAATTGCACACCTCTTCTGATAATTTCTTCTTCTAAAAAAATAATAATATTTATAGCACCCTCTAAATTCGAGACTATGCCCTGAAACTCATCACCTAATGTTATTGTTAATGGAGAAAGTACATTATCGGAAAATGAGATATTTACCTCTGCGACAAGCTCTTTAAGGTTTTTCATTATGACAACCTGTTCTTTTTTTCGGCTATCAATAATATCAGCCATTAATATATACTGTTTCATTATATATGAAATTATTATTATAATTTCAAAATTAATGAAATTATATAAAATAAATGATTATATAAAAACATTTATTCAAATCGTCTATCATAAAGTTAGAAAACAGCCTTTCGCTCATTATGTGTTGAACGCCTATTCTCATAATTTATTATCTTTACCTGTCAAAATAAAAAAGTGTAATTATGGACGAACTATCGAATCAAAATAATCAATCGCAACAACCCAACGAAGCACTAAAACCTCTCATTGAAGCCTTTGTAGAAAGTGCCCGAAGATCGTTGGAATACGATGTCATCAAATACTCGATGAAGCGATACGAGTCCTTTTTATTCAAAGGATATTACAAGAAAAAACTATACAAAGCTATCCTTGCTCTTCGCGAATTTGAGAAAGAAGTTACCAATAAATAAGAACTGAAACCTCAATAAACAAATTCGCTGGTATATTGAGCCGTGTTTCCACAACCGTCGGTTGCCGTGAATACCAGTTTGTGAGTGGTACCTACTTTTAATCGGTCGGCATCAGCCTTATAGGTATATATGGGAGATTTCATATCGTGGGTGAATAATGCAAATTTCCCATCAATAGTTCCTCTGAAAGTGGCTATTCCGCTCAAATCGTCACTCATGCGTATCCTTATCTCATTTTTAGGAACTACTACTCTCCTCTTGCCTTTTCCTGACGACTCTATTCGAGTGATTACAGGTGCTTCGGTATCCGACGACACAGCCAATCGTATACCCAGTTCGCGTATCGAAGCCACAATAGAGCCATTCTTATAAGTACCACCTATCCACGAAGCTTTGCCGCCTATCAACTGAACTACCCCATATTGCTTTTTATTGGTCAGTGGATCTGAAGACAATTTTAGAGCTACCTCTCCCGATTTATCTAAGGGAACAGGCGTTTTGTTCACAGTATAAATATCTGAAAAATAATTGCTTGATGAGGCTTGCGAAAGAGTAAAGCACACATCATTATACAAATTTCCTTTAGCAATAAACAACGAAAACTGATCGGTATTATACTTGTTATCTTTATCCCATCCAAGTACCTGATTACAAGCCGATGGGGTTATAATATTTTGTTGCTTACCTGTTACCGTAAATTCGTAAACTGATTGGTTTCCGTAAGCATCCTCCACTTCGTAAGAAATCCGATAAGGGCGTTCTTCATTTATATTGATATAACCGTTGTTTGCAGCCGAATAAAACGGCAACCTGTTGCCCGGTTCTACAAACGATTGCATATAAAACGATTTGTTGAGCCTCCAATCGGCAAACTCGGTAAAGGTATTTATCATGCGGCTTTGGTCAAAAGCAAAACTGGCAATATCCGATCTGAATATTTCTGCACCATCTACCGATAATTTTATTTTTCGGACTCCATTAATGTTCGATGTGCCATCCATCCTGTCGTATGCTTTTATACCCAGCCCTATTAAACCCCAAGCTTCTATGGGTTGTTTCAAAGAAGAATAACCTCCTGATTTCAATTGTGTTACCGACTGATGTGTGGGTAATGTGGTACCATTAACAACCCCTCTTCCCGGAACAGAGTAGGCTGCAACTCCTTTTATTTCGGGCGATCTGGTATCTGTTATAAATTTCTTGCAGTATGTCAAAGGATCGAGGGTTTTCTCGCTCTTGGTATCTCTTATCTCAAAATGCAGGTGTGCGCCACCCGATCCTCCGGTATTGCCTGTATAAGCAACCAATTCGCCCTTTTTTACAGGTAGTTGAGAAGGGGTAAGTTTCACATCAATCTTAAAGCTCTCCTGTTTATATTGCTCCTGTTTCACATATTCGGATATCCTTGTATTATAAGCACTTAAATGCCCGTAAACAGAGGTTTGCCCGTTGGGATGATCTATGTACAGCACCAAGCCATATCCGGTAGGCGAAACACCTATACGAGATACATACCCGTCGGCTATACTGTAGACCGACTTACCCTCTACTCCACCGGTTTTTATGTCAATGCCTGCATGGAAATGATTGTTACGAAGCTCCCCAAAATTGGCACTCAACAAGAGCGAAATATCCAAAGGACTTCTATACTCTTGAGAAAAAGCATTCAATGAAAATAAGAGTAATATCGAGATAATGATTTTATTCATTGCTAATTCATTTTTTAAAAGTTAATATCTAATTATTACCACCATAGGGGCGCATTGCATACGCCCGAAATATAAAGGTCGTTTTATAGAGCGGGCATATGCAATACGCCCCTACGGTTTATCGACCCAAAGCATTGTCTATTATATCTTTAGCAACAGTTTTTTTATCTTTTAAATCGAAATTGGTACGACTGCCGTCTTTACTTATAATGGCAATCTTATTGGTATCGTGTTGAAATCCGGCACCCTTATCGTTCAACGAATTAAGCACTATATAATCCAGATTTTTTTTCTTTATTTTATCAAGAGCATTTTGCTCCTCATTATTGGTTTCCAATGCAAAACCGATCAAGATTTGTCCATCTTTTTTGACCTTTCCTAATGATGCTGCAATGTCTTTATTGGGAATCAATTCTAAAGTGAGGTCGATTCCGTCCTTTCTTTTGATTTTATTTTCGGCTTGTTCTTTGGGACGATAGTCGGCAACGGCAGCACATAGTATAGCTACATCGGTATCAGCAAAATGGCTTGTAGCCGCTTGATACATTTGTTCAGCCGATTCTACATCAATACGTTGTATGTTGCCATGATTGGTTTTTAGAGATACGGGGCCGGCAATAAGTATAACTTCGGCACCTCTTTCGGCACACTCTTCGGCTAGGGCAAATCCCATTTTTCCGGACGAATAGTTTCCTATAAACCGCACGGGATCTAATTTTTCATACGTTGGACCAGCCGTTATCAGTATTTTTTTTTTTGACAGAGACTCTTGTTTCTCAAAATGCGCTTTGATGTAAGAAACAATATTTTCGGGTTCCTCCATTCGTCCTTTTCCAATGAGGTGACTGGCTAATTCGCCCGATGCAGGTTCTATTATATGATTGCCATACGATTGAAGCAGAGCCATATTACGAGCAGTAGACGGATGTGCAAACATATCGAGATCCATTGCCGGTGCAATAAATACGGGTGCTTTCATCGACATATACGTTGTAACTAACATGTTATCGGCAATTCCGTTTGCCATTTTGCCCATTGTGGCGGCGGTGGCAGGTGCTATTACCATAAAATCAGCCCACAAACCTAAGTCGACATGACTGTGCCAAGTACCGTCATTCGCTCCGAAAAAGTCGCAAACTACAGGTTTTCCGGTGAGTGCCGACAGTGTAACGGGGGTGATAAATTCTTTTCCCGAAGGAGTAATTACGATTTGTACTTCGGCACCTTCTTTTACGAACAAGCGAGCCAACGAAGCTGCTTTATACGCTGCAATACTGCCCGTGATGCCCAATACGATATGTTTACCTTTTAATGTCATTTCTATAATTATTATAAGAACCGCACTTGACCACTCCAAAGGAAAGAGCTAAAAACGCCCTCTCTGTACCCCCTCTCCTTTGGAGAGGGCTGGGGTGAGGTGTCTACTCTTCTTTTTTCTTAAATGTATA
>JAVBJR010000579.1:0-5634 GCA_031546965.1 Dysgonomonas sp. | reverse complement strand
TGCATCTGCTTGCGTTTAGTCTTGTACCGTCGGTTTTGGAACCAGATTTTTACTTGTGTTTCCGTTAACTTGAGCACTTGGGCCAAATCAGCCCTTTCGGGACCTGACAGGTATCGTTGATGGTTGAACCCTGAAACGAGTTTCAACATTCGATTAAAAAGGACTTCGAAAATGCAAAATAATTATTATTGAAGATGCAGCGGTAAATTTCCAATTGGAAAAATGCTTTACATAACTTGTCACATTGCAAAGAGAAGACAGAAAATATCTAAATGGAGAAATAACTAATGTAAGGGATTGACATTTATCTGAAACTGGTATGAATAACATGTTGACAGCTGACTTCCATTAAAAGTAGGCCTAATGCATCAGTAAGTACACTCTTCCTCCCATTAATGAAGATGAGCTTTCAGGGACTAAATGTGTCCTCCAAACCGCAAAGCAGGAGTGTAGGGTTATTCTTCTGGGAATCATGGACAAAGTATACTATACATGTTCTACATGCACCCCTGAGTGACTTCACATCAGCAAGCCTGGCTTAAATCCTGCTCTGTGAAGGCTCATCTTTCTTAGCACAATATATCCAAACCATGTGCTCGTCTAAATGCATGCAATATGCAAGTGTGAGGATTTCAAAAAACATATTGAAAGTGCTTTGCTTTGCATCTAATCTTGAAGATAATTTGTATTTAAAGAATCTTTTTGACCGCTGCATGTAGTTACGTCCTAATTCCAATTTGAATGTGACCAGAATGATTAGCTAAAATTACTGTGATAACGATTTCATGCCTATACGCTACATTTGATGTACATTTTGTTGCACAGTTAATTATTTCAATTCTTTGCAGCAATGCAGTGAGGTAAAGAGTGGATTGCTTATAAACTGCACTGTGTACCTAAAATTGCGGACGTAATTAATAAAGGGAGTTGTAATCAGTAACAATTAATAAAATTATGCAAAACCGAATTGGGAATGGCAGGGAAACACATTTACAACTTTCATTGTTCTTCGTTTTCATTGTCATTCCCAATTCGGTTATACTATACTGTATGTGCAATTATATATAGTTTGGGATTGCACACATTTTAGGTTTTCAGTTTAAATTCACAAGCAATTCTTGCTTTGGCTTCACTGCAATGCATCGAAGCCTATAGGGATAGCTCTGTGCAAGTACACACATTCGCTGCACCAATAATCGTTATGAATTAAATGCTGAATATGTACTTCTAAGGCATTTTGTTTAGACTTTACTGGGTGCGTGGTCCTAAAGTGTTGCCTGTTGTGGAATAACTAAAAATTGGTAGCAGATACGTGGTATATGCATGCCCATATATGAAAACAATCAGAAGAGGTGGGCCGATTGCTGAGGCATGCCGGGAATGCCCTTGAGTATGATTTTCAAGGCCACTTGAATTCTACCTCTGAAACCGTGCATTTTAGAATCCTAGTTTCAATTGCAAAGTTGTAGAGCATCACCTAATTAGTCAGGAAAGCATGTTAGATTTCTGTTCTGGCTAAGCACAGCCGCGTACCGAGCGCCACCATTTCAGCTATGTGTGCATTGCACGGAAGCCATCGAATTGTTTCATACTTACAATGATAATCGTGCAACTGCAATTGTTGTTCGTTGGAATTACAATGATCTGTGACATTTGTGATTGTAATTGAAACTTGGTGTTGTCTGGCATTTCTACATTCGATGGCTGTTTTGCAATGCACACATAGCTGAAACGGTGGCGCTCCGTACGCGGTTGTGCTTAGCCAGAACAGGAATCCAACGCACTTTCCTGACTAATTAGGTGATGCTCTACAACTTTCCAATTGAAACTAGGATTCTAAAATGCACGGTTTCAGAGGTAGAATTCAAATGGCCTTCAAAATCATGCTCAAGGTCATTTCCGGCATGCCTCAGCAATCGGCCCACCTCTTCTGATTGTTTTCATATATGGGTATATACCACGTATCTGCTACCAATTTTTAGTTATTCCACAACAGCGCAACACTTTAGGACCACCCACGATTATTGGTGCAGCGAATGTGTGTACTTGCACAGCTATCCCTATAGGCTTCGAGGCATTGCAGTGAAGCCAAAGCAAGAATTGCTTGTAATTTAAACTGAAAACCTAAAATGTGTGCAATCCCAAACTATATAATTGCATATAGTATAACCGAATTGGGAATGACAATGAAAACGAAGAACAATGAAAGTTGTAAATGTGTTTCCCTGCCACAGTGCAAACAAATGTTGTGCTGGCAAATCTGTATACAGAGTGTCCACAAAATCCGACTCCCTCCCTTGTTGTGCAGTGAAATTGCTGTTGCTTCACTGCATAACAAAGAAACCTGACTTTATGGAGATCCTGTATAGCAGTTTGAAAGAGCATTTAGTGCATAATAATTATCAGTACAAGACAAATTCTTAAATGGTATTTATTTCCCTGTTCTATACAGCTGCAGCAGCATATACATGGCTGGGGATGAAATATTTTACAAAATATTAAGCACATTGGAGTAATATACAATTTATTGTGTGCAAATAAAGCACCAACTATATATGCATGGTTAAACAAACAAATTATACATTTGCAACCACCACCATCATCATAAAGCATGAACTAGTGCAAAAGATGGTGCAAAAAAAGTGACCGATCTAGATTGAATAGTACGGACTTGCTAAAACCGTGTAATACTAATCGTGCACGATTAGTTGCAGAAAATAATGCAACACATTTTGTATAAACAAGATAGCCTGGTAAAAGACTGACTGATACTGAGAAGGGCAAAATAGGTGCCTGTAAAGGGCTGTCAAATATCGAAACTGGTGAAAGATAAAATGGTAATCTGATAAATGTATTTAAGAAGAATTATATATAATTATGGCCATTAAAACTCGATGTTCAAAATGTACATCAGCTCGTGCTAGAAGCCAAATCATTTGTCATGCCAGCAACACATGCACCTCTGCAGATTAATTCAAAGCTAAATACCAGTTGAAGAACAGTGTCCAAACCATTTAACGAGTTCTGGCAGCAGAGCCGAACATGAAATACACCAAAATGAAAGCAAAGCAATGCAGCATTAAAGTAGAATTGTATCTCATGCATGCATGATTAAAGTGGGCTAAGAACGAGAAAAAAAAATCAAATTTGGATAGCCTGGACGGAGTGCAATGTTATATATACTGGCATGACGTCAGAAAAAAAGCAACACTTTATGAGCAGGAAATTTGGTGGCAAATCGGTCATAGCTTGGGCTGCATTTGGAACCAAGAAAAAGAGTGAAATGTGTTCCCGTCAGATCAACAAAATGCAGCAAGGCACCAAAATATGTTGGAAATCCATTTGTGGAAAAAGGAAATAGCTAGGAATTTATACTGTAGATCTTCCAACAAGAAAATGCAAATATATCCACACTGGAATGGTTTGACTGCAAAACATGTGGTACTTTTGGTTTGGCCTGCATTTGCATTGTTGCCTGATTTGAATCTAATCGAGAATATTTGGGGACATCTCACCAGTCTCGTTTACAAATGCTGTAAAACAGCTTGGTGGATGAGTTGAAGTCTGAAATTATCACGTGTTGGCCGGGAGTTAATAACTCAAGATTCTTGCAAAACGTTACTGAATATTACATTCATTAAAGGCATAAGATGTTTTTGCTCTTTTTTGACCAAGTCGGTCAGATTTTTGTTGTACATTATTTTCATTTTGTCATGGTTTATTAAGATGGAGTGAAAATTGCATTTTGGTATACCTCAAAAGGGCCGGGGTATGCGAGTGCCACATGTCAAAATAGAGTTTTAATGTAATTGTAGACAAAGTATTAGTTAGGAACCAATAAAATTTATACGCAGGGATAAAGGATTAAAGAATATTCCCAAAAAATTATTGGAAATATCTAAGTGTAACTTTTGTAAGCGGCTTTCTCAAAGCATGAAAATACAAAAAATATATACTGTCCTGATGCTAACGTGTTCTACACACCATCCAGTGTGTTAACCCGGGGGCCCCTTCCCGTAGTCCGTAGACCCATATGGGTTGCACGCAAGCATTTTTAATGCACAATTTTGAGGGCCCACAGCGAATCCCTATGACGGTATTCTAGTTAATTAGAAAATGGTTGAAACCGGAGAACCCAGAGAAAAACCCATTGCAAGCTGGCAGGATAACTAGAAAACCCCTTTGCACAGGCTAGACCCAGGATCTGCATGAGTAAATTTTAAGTTTTTTGTAAATATTAGCAAAAACGTTCCCACTTGGCCAATGATTTTCTGCATATATATACTAATTTACACCATAAAATATTATGTGACGGTTATTCACTCGAACTGAAATGTCATTTGAGTTGGGTATATGTAGAATTTATATATAGGAAATGCTATATGGAATGACACTTACGCCGTTCGAGCTCAAAGACTTGAGCATGAGAAAATGCAGCTCTAGAGCGCTTCTTGCGAGGTTTTGGTGTTCCATTTGAGATAATGGAGGCCTGGTGATGGCATTGTCTATTGGCCAGTGTTAGTTGCGAGCCACCCAACCCCGACGACGGACGTGGTGATGACTGATGAGGTCGAGCAATTGAGAATGCTGCTGTTGATGAGTCTGCATTGTCATCTTCATCTTTGCTTTCATCTGTGCATTTTACAAATAACAAAACGCATTCTATATTATTCCATACACTATAACAAACATTTCTTGCAAATTTCACATATTCAAACACCTTCAGATATAAAATATGGCAATGTTTTGCATCATCAAACATACAATATCCTAATTTGAAAGACGCATTTATTAATTGAACCTTTTAGTTGGGAAATATTGAAAATCTTTGGTAACACACATATGTAATACGTATATAATACATTAATATACGAGCTGCAGTCAAAAAGCTAATTGCAATCATTTTTTCAACAAAAAAATGTAATGCGCCATTCCGCGGTTATCCTTATTTTGTTACAAAATACATACCTTTACCTATTTTCCATGGGAAAAAATTATTGAAACTAACTTTTTTGACTGCAACTAATATATGTTTTATTGCATGCGAATAATTAGGCGATCAGAAATAGGAAAAATAATTTTATGTTTAAATGGACTGCAATGCATTAATGAATCGCCAGTGGAAAGTTTTCTGAACGCTGTCTGTGCACAAGATTTTCCTCTGTCAATTGCGCACTTTCCTGCATTTCTTCGGGATCTTCGTCATGCAGTGCAGCGTTTCATTTAAAGGAGAACAGAAAGCTCAAATCACAATCGCACAGATTTGCTTGTGAACGTGTGATTAGTTAGTTTAATCGCTATTCTACTCCGTAAAAATAATCCGGAATTTATTACTTACGCGGTTGATCAGGATTGAAACGCCGAAGTCGGCCGAAGAAGGTACGCCGTACCTCCCAGTTCAAAATTACGATTCGCGTTTGTGACGTCACGTTTTGGCGTTAAGCATGCGGGAGTACGTACGGCGCTTCAGTTTATGGCGTTTATTTATGACGTCAGAATGTGGTAAAAATCCGTTAGGAACGGCCTCAACTTTTCCGTTTATTATCGCCGTAGGTAAATTTTTGTCGTAAAAACGGATGTCGTAACTAGTTTCCTCTACATTAAATGCACCAGCAGTTAAAGATTGAAGCAGGG
>JAVBJR010000771.1:0-5796 GCA_031546965.1 Dysgonomonas sp. | reverse complement strand
CAGCTGAGGTCATTGAGTTGTGACAGCGCTTCTCAGAAATGGGTTGCAAGAGTTGAACTGGACCAGAACCAGTTTGACAGTCTGTCAAGGCTGTGTGACAGGAAACAGGATTGGCCTTGATCATTGACTGTTTCCTGACACTGTAAGAATTGCGAAAATTGAATATGCTGCACATTTTGTTGCAACTATTCATTTGCGGGAGTAGATGAAGCTAATTTACAGCATCAGAAACCGCTTAGAATTGCCGACCGCAAAACAACTAGTCTTTATTTGAATTAAACTGAGGCTCTACTGTAATGGGTGTACTAACCAAACTCACACAACAATCAACACTACAAATTTGATGAACAATAACTAAGTATACCATTCATTTCTAATACATTTGAACCCTGGCCATTCTCGTTAATTCCGATTTCAAACGCTGCCCACTTTAAGGAAATGACTAAATAATAATGGCCATAACAAATTTCCCTTCCTGATTGTCAGTTTTTAACCCCAATATGTGCCACACTTCCTTGCTAAACAAAACTTAAACATGCAAATTCTAACTTTGTGGTCACATTGTATCTGCCACAGTATTTTTTGTCATTTATTTTACCAAATTAATTTCATTGTTTTTACTCAAATACCATTTTTCAAAATACATGTCATTTTTCAAAATCAAAGTCATTTTTCAAAATAAACTTCATTTATTACGCAAATATCATTTTTCAAAATAAATGTAATTTTTTACACAAACATAATTTTTTATACAAATGTCATTTTTCAAATTAAATGTTACGACTGATAACTGAAACCGTGGGTGCTGGTGTTCTGCTGATTCTGGTATAGGATACTCAATCCGACTCCGATGAGGTTAAAGATGCATCCTTTTTCTGAAATAGAAATCGAAATGCAGTGTCATTTTACACCTTTGCTACAGCTCAATTGAAGGAAAGTACAGACGTTAGTACAGTGAAACTCGGTTAATACGAACTCCGCCGGAGTGGAAAATTTGGTTCGTTAAATCCGTTTAAGGCATAAAATTATTTAAAAAATACATGGTCTGTATTTAATGTTGATAAATGGCAAATATGTGATACATTTTAAACTTGTTTATAAAAAGCAGTTATTTTAGGTTGAACACACTTATTAAAAGCTTGTTTTTCAATGCAAGTTGTCAACAAAGCTAAACTATTTAGCAGAACATGGTCACAACCTGTACCAATTATACGAGGGTAGGCTGATAAGTAATGCCTCCACCTTCATAACTCCTCAACAGATGGCAGCACTGTCATGATTCAGATATTGGAGTGATCTACACACTCTCCTCTACCACTTCAGTTAAAGGAAATGTTTATTCCCAGTGAACGGTTGTGTTGTTACAGAGTGAATTATGGAACCATGTGCAATTGCTCGGTCATTCCGATTAAAACAACGCGCTGTCATTGAATTCTTAACAGCAGAGTGTGTCACTCCAAAGGAAATTTATCGGAGAATGCAAATTGTTTACTGTGATTGTGTTGATGTGAGTACTGTGCGTCGTTGGGCCAGTAAGTCTATGCAACCGATGAAGAAGTTGAGAGAACTGTGAGAGGCTGGTTGCGGAAACAGAGTGCTAACTTCTTCCAGGACGGCTTCAGAAAACTCGTACATCGTTGGCAGATGTGTATCAAGTTGTCTGGGGAATATGTAGAAAAATGGATATAGGACAGTTTAAACAACATTCTGAGGATTATTTCTGTGTTTGATTCATTAAAATATTCCCACCCGAACGCGACTTATGAAGGTGGAGGCATTACTTATCAGCCTGCCCTTGTATATGAAAATAAACTGCGAAGACAAGTGTGTAATGACTGTAAGACTATGAAAACCAGAGAAAGTGTATGCATGCACGGTTCCAGTTCAACATGTGGTCCACATTAACTTTGACCTACAATATTTAGACAATAGCCACATTCAAGGCTATGCTTGCATGCACATTCCAAGTTCAATATGTGGTGCACATTAACCTTTATTTGGACAATGCCACATTCGGGGAATTACAAAAAGTTCGTTATTTTTGGACTCTGGGTCAATCGTATAAACCGAGGGTTCGTTTTAAGAGGGTTCGTATTACACAATAAAAATAACATGGGGTTGAATTACGGATTGGTCGGGACTTTAAAATTAGTTCGTAATAACCGAGGGTTCGTATTAAAAGGGTTCGTATTAACGAAGTTTTACTGTATTGCCCTTCATGTAAAGAGTACGCCCAATTCATATGGACGCCATCTTGCAAAGGGAGGGTGTGGTTAAATTTCAATGCTGTTTTACTTGATTGCAGATGCCATCTAGCAGCATAAGCTAACATTTTAATGGATTGTCATTGGAAGTGTTCAGGTTCAGCCATACACTCTCCATTACGGGCTCTAGATGGAAACTACACACAAAGTGCTTTTCTGTATGCTGATGCACCCTGCACCCTTTGATAGATAGAAGAGTTAGCTGTGCCACAGAAGCATTTATCTTTCATGGTTAAAAAGTTACATGTTGAATGACCTTGACGGCAAGGTCAAAGGTCAAATTATTTGACACCATTCAATTCCTCATCCTTGCTTTCGTATGCTGTCCCAAAATCATATTCCACAAAAACAGATATTTTGGTGAACTTTGTGGCCATAGGAACAATGATACACCCTGTATATTTAGGTAACCTTGACTGCGTACATGTCGCACGCAGTATCGTGACTGTCCAACGCGGCCTTCCATACCCACATGCCGGCTGCAGCATCGTATGGTGGCCGAGAGGGCTCAATGCATTTTTCAAAGACGCTCTAACGAAAATGAATTGCAAAGGACATTCGCGTGGGCAAGAAGGTTCAATGACCCACCACCCACTGGTATCGCGTGATGTCACAAAAAAACTGCATTTATTTTGGCACGCTGGTTGTGTCAAAATTTAGTGGGATTTTCATATATGTCAAAAAATTAGCTGATGCTCTCTAATATTTCCACGTATTGTGGAAACTGAACAGCATCAGTACAGTTCAACACACTAACAATACGCTCAAATATACAAGAATGCACATTTGATACACTTCTGATACACACAATATGACATTTCATGTAGGATACACTATCAATTTACTTGCAATAAGAGAATACATGTTCAAAACACAAACGATACGAGAGAATACATGTTCGATACACTAACGATACACGTATTATACGTTAATACATGTTTGATACACTAACGATACGAGGTATATAAATGCTTGTTCGATACACTAACGATACGTAGAAATATTAGACGGCGGTCGCAAATTTTTGACATTTTTGAAAATACCGCTGAATTTTGACAAGATGACGTCACGTGATGGGTGGTGGGTTATTGTCATTGAGCCTCCTGGTCCACCATAGTTGCAGCAGTCGGCGTCAGTGCAACGTTCTGGAAAGTTCTACGTTTTCGCGCTTTTCAGCAGGATTTCTGCGCCTTTTCATCGAGAATCGTCTCAAAATACAGTTCCTTCGATGTTATTACACTTAGTTAAGCTATTGGTGAGTCAATTTTGTCAAATTTCTTTCAGTTTTTAACGATCGAAACGCGAATTTTTAGTAAAACTCGCTCGTGCAAGTTTATTGCGAAGCAACGAGTTCCACGCAATATCGCTATGCGGATCGTAGGTAAACATTGAACGGCGATAAAACTGTTGCAATAACAAAAGTAGGCTTCGTTTGTGTATGGATGATTCTACGGAATTATTTGATGTGCTGTATATCTTTCGACTCTCCTAAATGATTTTTAGGTGTGTTTTTGGCATAATCTACAAAGTTTTCTTCGGAGATATTCAGCACACATGGTCAAAATGGTAAGTTTTACATTTGCACAGTTACAGGTCTTAAGTTGAACATTTTTTCATTATGCGTTTATGCTCTTCCACAGGTTGACACCAAGAGTGACACTGATTCTTGTGGACTCGGAAACAAATAATTTAATAGTTTTAATTCACAGTATGTATTCAAATTAATTTAAATATTAGTTGTAATTTAAATTAATGCACATTTAAAATGCAACTCATATTAGATATATTAAGTACCTAGATTTAATATAAAGATAAATAGCTGCATATAGACAACTGGCAATGTTTACATAGCGACCCACTTCCGGTGCTGTTTACCCACGGTTCAGCCAATGAGCTGCTTCAGTTTCATTTGTTTCATACGGCTGATTGGCTCAGCTCACACCCAACCTGCGCAGTGGACGGGTGCGCAAAACCGGATGTGGGTCGTGATGTAAACACGGCCGATTGTCTATTAATACCTTGCAAAAATCGGCGCAGAATATCAGTTGATCTATAACAAATCCAGGATGGATAATTATCAACTGATATTTTACACGGATTTTTGCGTTTTATTAGTCTCCATATTAATAATTATGACCGCATTATGACGTGAATAACTTTCCAAGTGCTAGTTTATTTTTTTAAGATTGGTTTTCTTGCAATTTTTTTAATTTTATGATTCTAGCTGAAGCATTATTTAGAGGGGGAGTCAAATATAAATACTACCATTTTTAATAAGCAGTATTTGCTATTAAATGCTAATATTCTAAATCACATATTTTCTTAGTTTTTCCATTGCTTTTACTTTTGATTGTTAGTGATTGTTTTATTTTTTTGTTTTTGAAATAACAAAACATTGTTGAACTCCAGCTGCACTTTCCATAAATTTTATTTTGGATACAAGGTTTGGCTTGAACTTGTTGAATAATTTTGTTTTTATCGACAGTGAATATTTAACACTGCTTTCCACTGCATAAGCTTTTATTTGCATGACTTTGCAACTACATTCGATAGCAGAATATGAGAACTACGTAAACAATGTACTGGGTGTTTACATTTCAAGCAAAGCGGAAAAAGAACTTAGCTAACAGAGCCATAATTACTGCCACTCCCATAGTAGGTGGCGATCTCTAGCAGAAATAAAGAAACAAAACACTAGTGCAAAGCGACTAATAGGTGACACAATATTCCAACACCACTTTTCGACACTTTACGAGTCCTTTGCACCCTCCTCGTCAGGTGCCAGAAACCCCAACTGGTTCACAACGGACAAATGTGTTCTTTGGCAACGGTTTGGTAAAGGCGTCTGAAGGCATCTCTGACGGGCAATACTTCAACTTTATTACGTTGGACTCATGAAGATCCCTTAATTGACGATACCTGACGTCGATGTGCTTTTTTCGGGAATGCACCTGCCACTTTCTACCAGCTTAATACAACCCTGATTATGTTCGTAAATGGTGACAGGGTTTTTCTCGTGTGCTCCCATGTCGGTGAGCAGCTGACGCAACCGCAGAAACTCTGCAGGAGTCAGATGCAGCCACATATTCGGCCTCCGTCGAGGACATCGCAACAATGGTCTGCTTTCAGCTAGACCAAGCCACCGTGCTTTGACCCCACTGGAACATAGCATGTCAGCACTGCCATCTCACATGATGGAAACTGCAACTTGTGATCGATAGTACCACCCAGGTATCACATCACCCGTTTCACATCATTCCAATCTCTTTCGGTTGGGCCCTCAACATTGCAGCACAGAACACCGACCGCTGCACCTATATCTATCTGTCTGGCCTTGGCACCGTTGTCAAATACAGCAGGGATCCAACTGCCTGCCTGCATCTCACATTGTTGGGAAGCTTTGGTCTATTATGTAATGTCGATGCTAGGAATCCAGTTTCCATTGGTGTCACCACTGGATTCGCATCGCGCAGGCCATGCTCATCCAGGAGTTGAGCAATCATGGTGCCTTGGTTCAACAGTAACGAACCAT
>JAVBJR010001207.1:0-2957 GCA_031546965.1 Dysgonomonas sp. | reverse complement strand
GGAAACCAGAGAACCCAGTGAAAACCCATCGCAAGCTGGCAGGATAACTAGAAAACTCCTTTGCACAAGCTAGACCCAGGATCGAACCCGGGCCCACAGAGGTACAAGGCGAGTGCTCTAACCACTGCGCCACCAGCCGCCCTCACCAAGAAATGGTTGACAGATAACAAAGTCTGCCTGCTAGATTGGCCTTCCAGCAGTCCTGATCTGAGCCCTATTGAAAACTTGTGGGGTTCAATTAAACGCAACCTCATAAAAAACCGGCCACAAACTAAAAAGCAGCTATGCAGGCTAAGTTGCAGGAATTATGGTCACAATTCACTCCACAGGAATGCAGTGAGTTACTAGAATCATTGCCAAGCAGGGTTGATGCTGTAATAGCAGCAAAGGGCGATGTCACCAAGTATTAAGTGACATGGGCAGCAGCACAGTGGGCGATTTCTTTTGACCTGACATTAAATTCTTCTTATTGGTCTCAAATTTTTATTTTTGCATATTTTGTCACAATCTTTGGAACAATTGCTTGTTAATTACAAGCAATTGAAATACCATGGTTTGGGCAGTAAAATTGTAACAACATTCTTGTTTATCAGCTGTCATTCTTTTCAAATCAGGCAAACATTAACGTGGTTGAATACTTTTGGAATTGGGTTGTATATTATGAGTATATGATGGCAATTCAGAAAGTAACTTCTGATCTTTATATTAAATCAAAAGTAGAAGAAAATCTTGCCTCATCTAAAGTCGGTCTTTAATCCAAAGCTGCTATAAAGTCGAATGTTATTAGCAAAACCTTTACTTTTACTATAAATTTAATACACATTGACAGCCATATTTTGTTGTTGGATATAGAGATGGGAACCTCTCGTCTGCTGTGTTCATTAACACTGACTGCATTATGTGTCGCCTTGTCATCTTGTACTACTGAATACAAAGAAAATGAAGCAAAGATTAATATATATTAATACAACGATATCAACATGAATCCACCACCCGACGATATGTTTACTGCGAGATATCGACAAAACTTAAAAGACCATCCCACAGTAATGCGAAATGCTACAGAATTGAAATTCAGTATGGAATTCACTCCGAAGAAAGTGATACAAGCATTAAAAGCTTTAGCTGTGGAGCTCACTATGGCGACAGCTGTTATTATTACTGAGCGACGATTTGGCAATTTCATCATTCTATAATTATTCTTGATACTTTATGCATAATACCTAGTTTGATTACTGTTGGCATGTTGGGTAAGATGAGCACTAAATTCTCTTATAAGCCGTTGATGTAACTTTTTCTACAAAAGTATGTTAAATGCCTTCTGCCATTATGACAAAGTTTTATGCTCATGCAGTTGTATTATTTAAATATGGAAATTAATAAGCTCTCCTATCTTGAACTGAATCTTCAGTAACTAATCTATTACCTAACTCGTATTTACAAGTACATTTCATACGTTTAGAAACATACAGACATCATCATGCATCTCGCACGTGAAATCATTTTGTAACCCATGTGCACACATGATGAAAAAAATTACAACCACTAAATGCAGGCCCGGCGTAAGCAGTTCAGTCCGAGTGGGTAGTAGAAGCCGCTGCTATTAACAAGCGGGGAGGGGGGTATCAGTGTATCAGTCAAAATCCGAGGTATTCTCCTTTTATGAACATGATGATCACATGGGCTGTGTTTAAGACCAGGAAAAAACCAAATACGCAATACACCACTAAATTAGTCATTGTTGGTCAAAATGCTCTTTTTGTTGGCGCTTTTATGGATTTGTTTCACAGACGCCATGCAAAGAATTCACAAATATTAATGATTTGCATGTAACTTTGCGACAGCACTGAGCACACTGTCAATTTTCTAGACTACAAAACCGAAATCTGTGATATGAATTTTGCACACGTTATTCCGGAGAGTGCTCTGATAACAGTTTTTTTTATTTTTAATAGTTTGAGCATTGAGTGAAAAATCATTGTTGTTGAAAATTTGGGAGACGGGTTTTTCACACATTACTGAAAAATATTAAAGATATCAAAAATTCGTTATGACAGCACTGCATGTGCGGAATAACATGAACAAAATTCATATCATTAGGTATTTCGATTATGTAGCCAAACAATTTATGATGTTCTCCGTGCCATTAAAAATTACACACAAATCGTTAATATTTACAAATTTTTGCTTCGCATCAGTAAAACGCCCAGAAACAAACAAAAGTACAAATAAAACAAGCCGTGGAAAAACTAAGTTTATTTATAAATCAACACGAGCGTAAATTATGAACTTGAGTATTTAAAGTCTGTTGCCACAATAAGTGCCGGCACTGCCGCATAGGTTGTGCAGTGTAAACAACTCATGCAGCTACCCCACTTCGGTTTTTGCAATTGAAATATTCGCTATTCTTAGTCGTAACCTGAGAAATAATATTTTGATAGACGCAAAAAATAAGTGCAAGACTGATTTGTATACAAAATTTCAGCTCTATAGGTGTGTAGAAGTTGTGTAAAATTGATCTGAAAGTTTCTGCAAACAAACAAACAAACATGCAAACACAAACACCATTCAGAACGAACGTATGAAAACTTAGTAAAAATGTCCTTTAACCAATTATGTCTAATTTACTGGTATTTATTGTGTTTTCTAGCCTTCAACAGTATTCATTTAACGGATACCATGTTGACTAAGCAACGTTATTAATATATTGACCCAAGCAGCTATCTGCCGTGGTGTGTGATGCCACCAAATAAAGGGTGCATTATAGTTCAAAATATTTTGGCATTTTTGTATTTTGTGGTCACTTTCATCACTTTTAAGTGATTTTATACTGCTTTTTGTGGTTCCTGGTCACATTTATCAATTTTCCAAACTTACATGAGCACTTTCAGCACTGCAACCGCCTCGACGCATCCCTCTCTATACACACACCGATTTTCGTTTGGGTAATTACCCAC
>JAVBJR010000370.1:0-2993 GCA_031546965.1 Dysgonomonas sp. | reverse complement strand
TCAACCACTTCGAAACCACAATTCCCCAAATTCTCTTGGGTACTCCAGCTGTCTCTGCTGGTTCCTGATCTGGCCTACTACTCAGACCAATGTTTTGGGCTGGACTGCCCTCGATCACCAGACTGGTCTCTTGCCTGGGCCATAGCCAACTGAAATGGCCTTTTTTTCTCCACCCCCAGGCTCACCTCTCATGACCTATCTTGGGGGTGGGGCTAACAAATGCAGGTGCTGCCAGCTGTCTGTTCACCCTGCCATCACTCAGGCCAGACCTGTCTGCCTTGCAGGGTAGCTATCCTGTTACAAAGTTTGGTGGCTGTTACACCTCCCCCTCCCTAATTTGTGGGGGTTGTGGTTCCTGAACTTTTGGAAAAGAACTAATGTTCTAGTTTAATACTAAGGTTGTTACAATGCTCCTTACCGCAACAGGACAGTTGGAAAAGGCATAGAATACAATAAAAATATATCTGGCTATTTAGCTCAAAACTAAATTTAACCGAAGAATATCTTGCATCTTCCGGCACTTTTCGCATTTCTCTGATTCACCGGCTGCGATAACTAGATGTATGGTTGGATCTGGCCCTGTACCTCAGATGGTGACATCATCTTCGCTCTCGGTTTTCTAAAGAAATGCTAAATTCACAGATTAAGCACAAACAAACTCGCTGCGGACTGGTACACGCATTTTGTTAATCATCGCTAGTGGGGCATTCGCTTTCGTAACCCATATCTAGGGGTAACCGTGCTTGGCTTTGGACTGTTCAGCGAATGTGTTGCCGGAATCTTGTGTAGTCTACCTACACGCTTTTTCTGCGGGGTTCTACCATTCTGCGGCATAACTGGTTCTATATATCTAACACACTCCACCACATTTATTTTGGGAAGGATTTTGCCAGTACCACAATGTCTAAGTGTAAGCACGTTCAGATTTGGTATGCGCACAACTGCATAGGGTCGCTCCCTGCGTGGTGCTAAACCGGAAGCAAAGCGTTTCCCCACATGGGAAAGGAAATGGGTTTTCCGCATAACTTTGTCTCCGATTTTAAACTGATATTGCCTTCGTCGCAAATCATACTATTTCTTTTGATGGGCTTGTGCCTTTGCAATGTTAGTTTTTACCAATTTACACATGTGATGCAGCCTCTGTGAGAAATCATCAGACCAATTTTTAAATTCAAGGGGGTCTCTTTCTTCCCAATAGGTCTCGTGTAAATTAATGTCCCAGGGAAACCGTAATAACCTGCCATTGTTTAGGTCGCAGGGTGCCACTTTAGTTGATTCTCGCACCGCTGTTCCTAACGCAAATCCAAATTCGGGAATATACAAGTTCCAAACTA
The DNA here is from genome assembly GCA_031546965.1 of Dysgonomonas sp. Taxonomy (GTDB): domain Bacteria; phylum Bacteroidota; class Bacteroidia; order Bacteroidales; family Dysgonomonadaceae; genus Dysgonomonas_A. The sequence continues at coordinate 1,659 of JAVBJR010000370.1, read as the reverse complement.
CGTGTTCTTTGAGATATGCCATAATCATTCCTTTGATTGTTTTGTTCTCAGATTCCGTAAGGTTAGATTGGGGATGATAGGGTGAGGTGTATTTGAGGTTTGTTCCTACTCGTTTCCATACCATTTTATAAATCCTAGAAACAAACTGCTTACCATTATCAGAAACAATGTATTTAGGGAATCCAAAGCGACAACATACTTCAAATAGAAAATCTCTGATTTTTCCATACCTTGCTGTTTTCAATGGAGTCATCTCTGTCCATTTTGTGAAGTAATCTATAATGACCAGGAGAAATCGGTGTCCTCGTTTAGACAATGGATAGGGACCCACAAGTCTATCCCAATCATTTCCCAGGGGCCTAACGGAGCTGTGGGAATCATTAACCCAATTGGTTTTTGGGTTGCTGGTTTACAGGCCTGACAAATTTCACAGCTACGGACATATCGCACTATGTCCCGCTTCATTCCCTCCCAAGTGTATAGCGTTTGGATCCTTTTATACGTTTTGAACACTTTCAAATGACCAGCCAACGGGGGGTCATGATAACGTTGAATGACTAAGAACCGCAGCGACTGAGGGATCACAATCTTAAGTGCGCTTTTAGTGTCCATGTCTTGATCACTTTTCGGAGGGAAATATTTCACCAAAAGCCCTTTATCTATTAAACAGTTTTCGGCAAGTCGCTCTATCTTAATACATTCTTTCCCTGATTTGGGTTTGGTGCCATCTGTTACATAGCATATGACCTGTGATAAGGTCACATCCTTGTGTTGTTCTTGGATTAGGTTATTCCAAGTAAGCATATCTCCTTTATTACAATTGCTAATGGCCATCGCTTTTATCGGCCTACGAGATAACGCATCGGCTGCAGTGTTGGAACATCCTCGGCGATATTTCACAGTGAAATTCTGTCCCTGGAGCTGTAAAATCCATCGGGCAAGTCGACCTTTTGGTTCTGTAAGGCGGAGCAACCACTGCAACACTTGATGATCTGTTTCTATTATGAATTCAGAGAATTCAACGTACTGAGCAAATTTATTGATAGCCCATACTACGGCAAGGCATTCCAGTTCTGTCACACTATAGTTCTTTTCTGCAGGAGTTAGGCTTCGACTAGCAAAAGCAACTGGATGGTTTTTACCCTAAAACTCCTGCAAGAGAACAGCTCCTAACCCATCTAAACTGGCGTCAGTCTGGATAGTGAAGGATCTCTGTAAATCTGGCAACACCAGACTTGTTGTCTCCACCAATTGAGATCTCAGTGTAAGGAAGGCATTCTCCTGGGCAGTTGACCACTCCCAAAGAGTATTTTTTCGGAGTAGATTGTACAAGGGTTGTGCAATTTGTGTAAATTGGGGAATAAAATTTCTGTAATATCCCGCCAATCCAAGAAATTGTTGTACTGGTTTGGCATTCTCTGGCCGTTGAAATTCACTCAATGCTCTCACTTTTTCTGGGTCGGGCAAAACCTGACCTACCCGCACGATGTGTCCTAAAAAGTGAATCTCACTCTTGCATAATTGCATCTTGTTGGGGTGTGCTTTTAGCCCGGCAGCAGCTAAGCGGTTCAGCACCTCCTGGATGTGAGCAATGTGTTCTTCTATCGTATTGGAAAAAATAACAATGTCATCCAGGTAGGCCATGACAAATTCCCATAA
>JAVBJR010000534.1:0-6204 GCA_031546965.1 Dysgonomonas sp. | reverse complement strand
ATGACTGCAAGTGGAATTTTTGTCCTGTGCCCGCCAGCAATATTTCTGTTTACCTGGAGGGCGCTGTTATCAGTCCAGCAAAATACACAATCATTTTTTGAAAAGTTGCAAAAGTTTTGGCAAGATTCTGAGAGAACCGTTGGTCCGATCTCGATGATTCTTTTTTTTTGCAATCAGAATAATACAGTTGCGCTGTACCTGATTGGCTGTTGCAAAGCTATCTCCGTAGCTGCTACAAATGTAGTATCCCCAGTTGATATTACATTTGTTGTGACGTGCTGGCTCGGTCAGCAAATAATATTTATTTGTTAGGGCTCCTCTCGAGTAGGCTTTGCAGGTAGGCACGCAGTTGTGGCCACCAGTTATCACTCTGAGTGATGGATCACTTCCAAGAGGTGAGATCTGCTGGTGACTTTCTGTAACTGTATCGCGGCTTTGTTGACAGTGTTTGTCCTCCACCAGAGGGCGCTGTAGGGCTAGTAGTAGTCCTTGTGTCCTGCAGAGGTGCTGCAAGGCTGCTGGTCCAGGTGTCCACCGGAGGGCACTGCTGTTTATTGGTAGTCCTTGTGTCCAGGGGACGCTGCAAGGTTTGTTTTGGCCTGTTGTCCACTGGGGGCGCTGCAGGGCTTGTTGAGCTAGTGTCCACAGAGGGCGCTGTTAGTTGACCACTAGTTGGTGTGTGGCTGGTTGTGCTTGTGTCCACTGGGGGCGCTGCAAGGGCTAGAGGTCCTAGTGTCCACCGGGGGTCACTGCTGGGCTAGTTGTCCTTGTGTCCACTGAGGGTGCTGCAAGGCTAGTTGTGCTGGTGTCCACTGGTGGTGCTGCTAGGCTGGTTGTGCTGCTAGTGTCCACAGGGGGCGCTGCTAGCAGAGTTGTCCCAGGGAAGTCCGAGGGCTGCAACTTACTTTTCCTAGTGTCCGCAGAGGGCGCTGCTAGGCTGCTGAAGCTGTGCTAGTGTCCATAGGTGGCGCTGCTAGCATAGATGTTTGAAGGCTGAAACTTACTGATCCTAGTGTCCGCAGAGGGCACTGCTAGGCTGGCAGACTGACACTAGTGTCCGCAGTGGGTGCTGCTAGTGGTGTAGCCCAAGGGAAGTCCTGGTGTCCACCGGAGGGCACTGCAAGGCTGTCCCAAGGATGTCCGCAAAGAAGAGACCAGACCCCGGAGTTTGAGCATAAGCATTTTATTCAATATTTACGAGTACAGGCATAGCTACTAGTTTTGGCAAAGCTCTATATGGGCCTTGAGACTACTACTGTATGGTGGGCAACTATCCCTACTGATGTTCAGGTAGCCGAGCCACAAATAGTGGTTGCTGCGGCTGCGGCGAGCTGTCTGCCTTTTCTTGGGGCAGCTCTTTTTATAGACCTTAGAAGCAAAGGGCGGAGCATGCAAATATGTGGCGACACTAGCGCCACACTTGAGCAATTGGTGTAATGCTAAGTGAAAACACGTGTGACGAGAATAGCGCCACACACGGCAGTATGGTGTAATATTATCGATATTCGATACAATACAAACACTTTTAGCAAGAGCGCCTTTGATAACGCAAGAAAGTAAACAGAGAGACGGTTGATGCAATAAAAAAATTGGCATGCAAACGATGGAACGTCATATTGTATCTGGGGCAACAGTATCTAAAATCGCTGTCACATGACCAAGAGGGGGCGGCGAGTCGCAATTGTGCAGCAATTCTACCAGAACTACCAGAATAGCTGCTAGTGGAGCAGCTTAAAGCTGGTGCTGCACTTGCAGCTATGCGATGCGAAAAGCGTCGGTTTACGATTTGTCTTGTGCGATTGTAGCAGCAACTATAGCTTGGGTATGTCACACTACAATGCGATGCGATTATTGTACCAAAGATGGTTGGCATCAATAAATACTCAATATATAAATATAAACTCACTTGGATTCAAGGCCATGTAACTGGACACATTTTCTCTGATTGGGCAAAGACAATGAATGTCCATACTCATTGGCTGAATGCAGCTACAACTACAAAAATAGTTGCGGTGGTCTCAGCTATTTTTATTGCTTCGCAACAGTACTATACAGCGACACTATACGGAAGTGAAGTCACCGAAAGGGGCGGAGAATCACTAAAGCTGTACACGATTCGTGTTGCATAGCTGCAATTGGAGCACCAGCTTTAAAGAGATTTCAGAGACGGGCAGCTAATTTGATCAGTGGGGTGTTGGGTTTGTCATATAAAAACTGTTTGAGAGAGTTTAAAGGTGAACAGAAATGGTTTTTGTAACCCCCATGAAATTTTCTCTAGTAGCTGAAAACATGTCAATAAACACGTTGGCGGTGTCAGAAAATTTGTATAAATTTTATTCGCTGCGCTATTTACGAAAGAACGCTCAAATAAAATGCTGAAGTAGGCCTAAGTAGGCCGTCTGGCCTCTGATTTCGTAATTTTAGCAGGCGCAATTTGAACATTCTTTCGCAAATCTCGCAGCGAATAAGTTCTATACAAATATTCTGACACGGCCAATGTGTTTATTGACATGTTTTCAGCTACTGGAGAAAGTTTCAAGGGGGGTTACAAAACCATTTCTGTTCATCTTTAAGTTGTTTTCGTCGGTGTAGTGTTTTTAGGCTTAGCCCTATCTTAGTGTATTTCCTGGTTGAGTGATTAGAATTAGATTTAGCCTTAATAACTTAAAGGGCACTTCCTGGTTCTACTTCTATTTCCTGGTCCCATTTCCTGGTCCTATTTCCTGGTTGTACTTCTATTTCCTGGTCCTATTTCCTGGTCCTATTTCCTGGGTCCATTGGTATATAAGGGACCCACAGCTCTTGACTAGCCAGTTATAATTCTGCTCTCGTACAGATAACTCACACGTATATTACTATGAGAATCTTAAGACCAAATAAATAAGTTTTTCTATGTAAGACATAACATACGATACTCGGATAGCGTCACCATGTGGCAATTTTTGAAGCGCTGGTGCATACTTCGAATTTGCACAGCACCTAGTCCTGGTCAGGTATATATTGTGTCCTTGCAGTATGTCATAGATCCAGCACTGTTATACAGGTTGAGTCAGCTAACATTTGCGTGGTTGGTATTTGGCAAAAGGATGCAAATATTAAAAACCAAGCATGTGAACATGATGTGTACACGTTGGTTGGACAAATGCTCATGTGCACTTTGAGGACTTTCAAACGCACAATCAGGGCGTTCGAAAATATAGTATATATTAACTTGCAAGAATAGTATATGAACTAAGGAAATTATGTGCACATCTAGCTGGTTCAGAAGATGAAAAATGGTTTAAAATGCGACAAAATGGTGTGGAGATATCGACGTTCGTTAAAACCGTCCTGATATGTGAGTGGAAGATGAAAGTGACTGTTTAGGAATACCACGTACAAACCACTAACAAATACACATTAAGTATATGCACAAATACCTACTCCATAACATGTTTGCATTACTTTGCAATAGTTTCAAATAATTTGTATTTGGAATTTTATAAGATCAATCTCTTACCTAAACTGATTCTGGACATATGTCACTCAAACATGCTGTCCCTGGTTTATTGACTGTGGGATATTGATAAGACTTAATTATCTCCCTGCAATATGTCACAGACACTTTACCATCTTTTATTGTTGGTGGGCGGAAAGTTGTAGTGTGCCATTTTACCCAGGTATGGCATTTTAGGAATTTCTCCATTATATAGGTTTTGCCTATATCATGAAACAGACAAGTAGCCTTTGTTGCTGCGGAAGGGAATTATAATTTCGGTTATAAACCAGTTTTTGTTTTCACTGTATATATAGCACCAAAAGCAAGTTGGCATCGAATGATGTGTGCATCTATTCTTGAGTACCTATCTGGCAATACATTTGTGATTATAGGAGTATAATTAACCAACAATTATTACAGTTATGCCATTGTCCCATGAAACATAATGACTGTGCGACCGTTGAGATCACTTGTCAATGACTTTACTGAGGAAAATTTAATGAGTCATCTTGATTGGCATTTCTAGGTGTCAGAATATCGATAACGAAGCCATTTGTTTTGAACATATTGCAAGAATGGCCTTGTTCTTTTTTGGGGACCATAATTGTTATTGAGTTCAGGAAGGAATGTGCAATCCTTGAATTTTGCAATGCATCGTATATTGCGGAAGGTCAAGTTTTACAAGAAATTAAGGGATTGCCAACTGTGGATCAGGTCGAAGATCCATATATGGATTTATATAAGGGTATCCACAACATGCCGATTTAGTTGCATGGATTTTCCGTTGGTGGCGCTGCAGTCAGATAATCTCGTTTGGTGCTGCTATGTATGCTGGCCAGAATAGCGGGTATGACAATAAAACCGGTTTTCTACGTTAAATAGCGGTTGTTTCGAAAAACATTCGTGAACATAAACGAACGACAGCGTGTGAAAACGTATTTTCAACTAGTTTAGATTACGTTAGGTTAATTAGTTTTGTCTCGGTGATGGAACGAAATTGTTACGGGAGTTAGATTTTCAATCTATCAAAAAATAATTGAAATTTACTAATACGCGTAACAATTGCGTTACATCACCGAGGCAAAACTAATTAACCTAACGTAATTTAAACTAGTTGAAAATACGTTTTCACCCGCTGTCATTCGTTTATGTTCACGGATGTTTTTCGAAACAACCGCTATTTCACGTAGAAGACCGGTTTTATTGTCATTCTCGCTATTCTGGCCAGCATACAAAGCAGCACCGCTATATCACGGATGCGGCGCCATCTATTGGCGTCAAAGGCAAACGCCAGATCGGCATGTTGTGGATACCCTTAATTATTAACCTGTCTATAGGGCTTATGCACGAGAACGGTGGTGGCCATTAAGTTACCGAAAACGTTCGAATTTGCATATAGGCAACACGCAATTTTGTGTCATTCCGACGGCAAAATAGCGTTTAAAACCGACAAGCTTACCGATTTTGTGACCAAAAGCTTTCCTGCATTGTTAACCACACTTGGTGTAAATATGGGTTAAATCCGTACTGCGTTTATTTCGACGAAAATTCGGATGACATCGTCTGTTTGCAGGGGGAAAAAAAGTGTCGAATGTTCCAGACGCAGTTACCCGATCATCGCAAGCAGTATTTCACCAAGGAGTTATAAGGTTACAGGAGTTGCAATTGCGGGCTGGCGATGTGCAAGACGCTCGCCTAATGTTTATCATTGGCTGGTTGAACCAGCCAATGAGGTTGAGGCGCCACGTCACAACTGCGACCACTGTGACGTCACTTGGCCGCCATTTCTGGAAATCGGGCGAATCGAGATCGAGTGTTATGACGGATGTTACGAGTTTTGACGAGTTTGACGGGTTTGACGAGAGGTTTGACGAGATTTTTGACAGGTTTGACGAGATTTTTGACGGGTTTAACGAGAGGTTTGACGAGATTTTTGACGGGTTTGACGAGAGTTTGACACCGAATCGAGAGTCGAGAGAGAGCCACACCACAGTTGGTAAATTTATATTAAACTCTATTCTAATTTTTCTTACAGAAAGGATCTATAATTAACCGTGTCAAAACTCTCGATTCGTTGTCAAAACTTGTCAAACCCGTCAAACTCGTCAAAACTCGTAAGTCGTAACATTCGGCAAAAAACTCGATCTCGTTTCGCCCGATTTCCAGAAATGGCGGCCAAGCCACGTCACAGTGGTCGCAGTTGTGACGTGGCGTCTCGACCTCATTGGCTGTTTGAACCAACCAATGAAAAACATTAGGCGAGCGTCTTGCACATCGCCAGCCCGCAATTGCAACTCCTGTAACCTTATAACTCCTTGATCACACTATGTTCTACATAGTATAACCAAGGAGTTATAAGTGTCAGGAGCTCCAAGCGCGATCTGCAGAACGTCCTCGTCCGACACGAATCGAACGGCGTTTCCCGCCGCCATGTTGCTGGTGGTTTTGAACTGCGGCTACATCGTGTTATCAACGTTTCTACATCGAGGTACGTTTCATCGCGTCCGTAAACAATTTAACTCGGGGAGTTGCAAAAACCACGCGATGCGATTATAACACGATTTTATTGAGAATCAAATTGTTTACGGACGCGATGCTACGTACCTCGATGTAGCAACATTGATAACACGCTATAGCACGCAGTTCAAAACCACCAGCAACATGGCGGCGGGAAGCGCGAATACGCATGCGCAGAAGCGCCGTTCCAATGGCCGTGCGATTCGACT
>JAVBJR010000310.1:0-2947 GCA_031546965.1 Dysgonomonas sp. | reverse complement strand
GGGCGGCTGGTGGCGCAGTGGTTAGAGCACTCGCCTTGTACCTCTGTGGTCCCGGGTTCGATCCTGGGTCTAGCTTGTGCAAAGGAGTTTTTCTAGTTATCCTGCCAGCCTGCGATGGGTTTTCTCCGGGTTCTCCGGTTTCCCCCATCTTCTAATTAACTAGAATACCTTCATAGGGATTCGCTGTGGGCCCTCAAAAATGGTGCATTAAAAATGCTTGCGTGCAACCCATATGGGTCTACGGACTACGGGTTAGCACGCTTGCATGCTTGTGAAGATAATGAATTGGTTAGGAGGGGGCCCCCGGGTTAACACACTGCATGTGTATACAACCCGTTAGCATCAGGATTACACAACGTGGATATAACGTACCATATATTTGGTGCTTTATATTATTGTTATATTGCTTTATTAGTATATTGTAAATATAATACCGATGTGTTTCGGCAAATGTATTACACTTTGCACAAAGTGAATATAAATTACAATATATTGCATGCATTATATGATGTTTATATCAAATTATTTGTATGCAGGTAATGTATATTGCCATGTGTCTTTTTAAATATATTGAATGTGTTTATATAAAAATATATAGTGGAATATACATACAGTACGGACTCGCTTAACGAATTATATAATGTTCAGGTAGTTCGGATTAGTGAAAAATTTGGACTAACGGGTCTTCATTGAAAAACAGTGCAAATACAGTCAGTCAGTATAGGTAGTTTTGCCAAATTTACAGATTACAGTATGACTGGGCACTAGAACTAAACAGTTTGAAATAATCTGGCCAAGAATGAACGAAAAGCGTCATTTTCACAACTGAATGTTTTGGGAAAACGCACGGTTCAAAGTCAAAAATTCCTACTGAGAGCTAAATGATGCATCATTTGAACACGATATACAGGTTTTCCTCCGTTCGGATTATAAGGGTATTCGGACTAGTGGGGGGTCGGATTAGCGAGTCCCTACTGTAGTTAGCTGCAATGGAGTACAGTCAAACCTCCTTTTAACGAACCTCCTTTTAATTTATAAGATTCGCTGTAACGAATTTTTCTAAGCATTTGGTTGGCCACCATGTTAAATTGGTACCATATAACGAATTCTTTATAACAATACTTCCTTTTTAAAGAAGTAATTTTAGTACACCAACTTTCAAAAATGTTCTTTACTCCGAAATTTAAGGTAAATGATCACTGAGATTTCTTGGAAATGGGGATATCGGACTAAGTTAAATCTGTCTAGTCAATTTTATAATGTAAAAATAAATGCAATTAATCAGAGATACTTTTGGTTTTGATTGTTCTATTTGATATCTCATTTGTGATAGGTACAACATCCTTATGTACAGTATAGCAGCAATATAGGGCTTATTCACGTGACGTCACAACGTTCGAATTTGCATAGGAAAAGCGCATTTTTGCGTCATTCCGAGCAAAAAATAGCGTTTAAGATCGAAAAACTTCCCGATTTTGTGACCAAAAGCTTTCCTCCATTGTTAACAACACTTGGTTTAAATATGGGTTAAATCCGTACTGTATTTCTTTGGAAATCGTGAAAATTCGGACGAAATCGTCTGCTTGAAGCGCAAATAATTCATTCGAAAGTACCGTGTTGGCGAATTTTCGTTCTAAAAAGCAGCCGATTTCGTTCAAATTTTCACGATTTCCAGAGAAATACTGAACGGATTTCACCCATGTTTACACCAAATGATGTTAACAATACAAGAAAACTAATTGTCGCAAATTTGGCATGTTTATCTACCTTAAACGCGATTTTGTCGCCGATATGACACGAAAATGCGCTTTTCCTATGCAAATTCGAACATTTTCGGCAACGTTCGAATTTGTGACGCTCTCGTGCATAAGCCCTATAGACGGGTTAAGTTCGGACGTTTATGGGTTTACAACATTCTGGAATTTCGCCCTGACACGTCATCCACACGTTATTGGCCGCCATTATTGTCGGCATTTGTGAAAGCGATAATTTGCATAATTTGCAGCTGGGTCACATTGAAAGCGGTTCAAAGTGCACTGGAGTTTTTAAACTAAACATGGCCAGCACTTGTGCAGTTGTGGGGTGTTCTAACACCTACAAACGCGACCCAGCTACAAAATATCTTTTATAAATACCGACTGTAATGGCGGATAATGGGCGTGGTGATGACGTGTGCAGGACTCATATTCCAGAACGGTGGCTGCCCATAAACGTTCTACTTAACCCGTCTATACAGTATTTTGGCTTATTCACGTGACGTCACAACCTCTACGGCGGCCATTTTATGGTACACGTGAGAAAAGCTTGAATTTTCCATATGCGATATGCAATATTGCGACGAATTGACGATCAACATTTAGCCAAAGACCTTGATGTAGCCCAATATTTTATATAATTTTAAACATGATATAGTATAATGTGCATGTCCATTTCACGAATTAATACGAAATATGTGAGGAATCGTATGATGCCATCTCCAAGGTCATCGAATTTCCATCTTTGTAACGACTAATTATAAAGTTACTAATCACAATTGGAAAGTTATAGACACATACTTTTTCAGTACACACCGTGGTGATCTAAAATTGTAGCGGCAATATGTGGTAAGGAGACTTTTAAATATTTGTTTAACAAGGATTGTTCTAATTTGGATGGGCTACAACTTTCCAATTTTGTAGTTAGTGACCTATCATTAGAAAGGATCATAGCTATATAGCTATTACAAAGGAAATGTGATGACCCTACTCCTTTGCTTCTTATTCATTCATGAAATGGGCACACTAACAGTTTTACAAATACTAGTGTGTAATTCTAATAGACCTATTTCACGCATGCGCAGTAGCTGCGTAGTTCGCGTTCGAATCCAAGGTTCGATGCACGTTATCCGACTGCAGGCAATCGCAATCGAACGTACGAGGAGTGGTAGAAATACACGTTGGTCAAACAA
>JAVBJR010001233.1:0-5228 GCA_031546965.1 Dysgonomonas sp. | reverse complement strand
ATAAAACACAAGGATTGTCGTTCATCGAATGAGGTATAGGAGTTACCGATGAGCTGAATAGGTTCTGAGAGCGAGCAATGCACATTTGATGAGGTGTCCTGTGTTGTTCAGGTCATATTCCACGGTTGTTCCACTAGGCTCCTTGGAAATTTAGAATGCTCCCATAATAATTGGATATATGTCACGTAACAGAGTGCATTCACGTGCATATCATTGATAAATAAAATCCCTTGTGCTGCCATAAAAATAAAGAAACAATCATTAAACAACTGATTACACCGCTCCGTACATCATTCCAAAGGGTCTGAATTAGCTGGTTGTGCACGCAGCGGCCATTGAAGTTATGATTGTTGTCTCCCATCGATTGCTCCATGTGCTCCTGTTCTCCAGCTTCGGTCCACATTCTAGCGCACATGAATTTGTTTTTGTCAGCAGCAGTACCATCCGCTTTACTTCTGAACCTGGGCCCGACTGTTACGACTAAATGAGTCTCAGTAAGTCTAAAAAATGCTATACATGCGTGCCAATACAATTTGAGACAAATCGTACGTTGGCACATTGCAACATGCTCAAATACATTCTAACATTTTCTAAACTGTTTATTTATGACAACCAATGATCTTTAATTAACGTTTATAATGTTTCTCACATGATGTACGTTTTCACAATACACTGATTTCAAGTCACTTTGGTTCACCGTAAACTATATTTTTCCTCATGTTATTGAATGCTATCGGCACTTTCCAATTTTTATATAACTGTGCCATTTAACAATTACCTAGAGTTGCACCAGTGTCATAAAATATCAGATGTTAAATGTGATCAGTGGTTGCCCGTGTCTATTTATTCCCGTACAGCGTGGAATAGGCGTTTCTGCAGTTGAGGTGCAGTTAAGACGGTTTCAGCAATAAATATGATGTTCAGTAAAACAATTGCCAGCAGGGTACGTTGGAAATCATTTTGCTACCGGTCTTCCTCATTATGGGAGAATACAATGGAGTTTCCCAATGTAATAAGGTCACAATCCACAATCTGATGACAAGGATGTGCAACTCAGCACTACAAATTGTTTTAAAGGCAGAAGTTATAAGAAATAATTGGAATGTACTGGTTTACAATTGATAGGTAAATATAATGCTGATTAAGTAATGACATTGTAGAAAATTTTCATCTGTGTGTTGATTCAATAACGTGGCGTACACTAATTTTTCTGATAGTAGTATGTGAAGGCACTCAATGTGCTAACATACAATTCTCACTTTGTAAAGCTATTGAAGTAATTCAACAATTTCTCATTGAAGCATTGATTCAGAAAAGTTGGATTCTTTGCTTAAGGTTGATACGAGTCACATTAACTTCCTTAAAATTTATAAAATTCAGAAAATTCCTTGCGACTGGAATGTGGTCGTAGCTTAGATTCTAGTTATACCATTGGATATATAAGAAAGAAGTCTTGCTTGTGCGTGCACATGTATGTATATGGATAAATATAGTTTATCACATACTGAGTTATCATAATGCAGTTCACTGCTGTATTCATTGTGGAGAACAGGTTAATAGTTGCACGTGAGGATCGATGATTGCAGTTCACTTCAAATGGTCGTTGCCGCGAGAATGTGACGTTGAAATTTGGTATAGTTTCTGCGGCCTTACAACGGACAATGTTGACCCTGCATACGGACCCTTTTTATGGCATTTGGTTGCGGGCAAGTCGGTAACTCACAAACGAATTTGACTTAGTGTTAACTTTTGAGGAGCCGAAAATGCCTCCTACACCCTTGATCAACTTTGGTGGTTCAATATTTATTGTGTTAGTATGGCTGTATTGTTTCACAAATCCGCTTTAGAGGTTCAAGATACTATCGGTGGGCACATGTAGTTAATTTGTCATGGATATCCATGTCTCTAACTTATTTTGTGAGAAAACTTCACATTATGTGGTTTGCTTAAATAGATGATATCGATAGGCAGTTCAGTAGCATCCCTTGGGTCAAATACCTTCAAGATCGGGGCATGTCGTAAAAACAGTTGACACTTTGGATCCTAATCAAATGGTTGCCGAAGGAATATGACTAACAGGGAGGCACTGCAGCCATCCGAGGAGAGAAAAACAGCCCTGAACTGCACATCCCGGCTGGCATGCCACGCATGTGTTCAGCCATGCCTGTGGGGTGTTGCCACTCCTTTGTCCGTGACAGCTCATACGCGTGCACCACGAGCCCCCACAGCCTACAGTCTGTCTCAGTATATCCTACAACTTCCTTAGCGAACGATGGAGGTGTTCGATGTTATCTTATCCAGCTCGTCACGTATCTTCTGGTATAGGGTCGTGGGCTGGAAGTTAACCTTGCCGGCCTTGTGTTTGAACCCCACCCCCACCCATACGTCAGCCTGCATCATGAACCCCTCAGCACGAGGGGCTATTGCTGCTGCTAGCAATACTGCTTTTGCAAAGAGTCTGTGCTTGTGGTGTAACAGCCCCTGGCTGTTGCAATACTCCACTCCCTAGATAGAGCGGAGTATTAAGAAGGATTAACAAGAAGAAATTAGAGTTGAGTAAGTAAGAATAACGGGTATTTATTGAACAAAACGAGAGAAAGAAGAACTGGAAATGAGTGACTTAACTGTAATTAGGTCTCTTTCGTATTACTTATCACTCTTCTTCTCCTCTCTAAAGAAAATACAACAAAACCCCACCACACAACCCGGTCCTAAAAGACCAGAACCTCACACAAAATACTGGAAAATCCCGAAACTTTCGGAAAGGAAGAAGTAATAATCACACTATTCCGGAAAGAGCAAATTCACAATGAACGGGTACCAAATATCTCTAAATACTCAACTGGGCTAGGCCAATCCAGTTAACAGTCCGCATCCGAGGTAAGAGAGCGAGCTCTCCCCTTGCATCTTTTTTTATATCCTCCAAAACGACGTCATCCTCCCAATATAATTCTCAATATTGCACATCTTGCTGAAGTGCAACTCCCATTGGCTTATGTTTATATTTCTCTCAAGGTAAAATGACATAGTATGTTTTTGAAATTTAGATTTTGACTAAAACCTTATACGAAGTAGAGAGTCATAAGCAGCTTGAGATTTTACAAAAGCTGTCATCCTGCATTTGTCCTTGTTGACAAACTTGTCAATGTCACTTCCTCTTTCATGAAACAGCATTATTAGGAAGACCAAATACCACTGTATAGAATTAATCTCTGGTTTCTGATGTATGTTCATGAACTCAAACACTGGCATGTGGATTGAAACCTTCAAACTGTATTAGAGCTCTTTGCACGTTACCTTGGTCAGTTGAAGGTATACCGTATAGTGTCCTTAGCCTTCAGACACTATAGCGCGAATCACTCTTGACTCAGTTTTTGGTAAAAAGGTGCCAATTTATTACCTCGGGTGCAATAAATCCCAGCACTAGGCCGCTGGTTCTCCAAAACGTACTAAATTAAACTTGCCCAATTTCGAACTGGCAATTAGTTGGTGCCCTTGCCTGAACTAGATGGGTTTTCCTCGCTTCACCATAATGGGAGACAAGGTAAAACTGCGAGCAAACTTCACTTAAAGAGGTAATACTGTGAACCAACTCGAGTCTCGAAAGCACTCGATATTTACGGAGGCCACAAATTAACAAGATTGGTCTAATTTGTGGCCAACGGAAACGACCAAATCCGTTGCCATGCCAATTGCCAGTGGCTGGCCGGACTCACGTTTTTTACTGCCGTGGGCACCGTCGTTTTTTCGGCCGCACGTTTTTGCAAGTGAGCGAGGGGGGGGGGTTGCTAGGCAACCAAACGAAAATTTCGAAGTGGAACCAACTAAGCACTTATTAACAACGTTGTCGGGGTGGGCGTGGGAGGTAAGACCTCGGGTCATTACAACTGTTACAACTGCAGTGCATGTATGCCGCATTTTCTACGCTGCTTTGCAAAAACATTTGTCAAAAATCCAGATATGATTGCAAACACCCGTTTCATCTTGCATTCTACTAAAACAGACCTGCGCTACACTTTTCTAATTTGCAATACCCCTTTAAGTTGAACAGTTTCCGAGATAATAACTGTAAACACGTGAAGGTCACGTTCAAGGTCACCGGAAGTGAGTTTTTCGGATAGCCAATACCTGCTTTCCTATATGCTCCCCTATTCAAAATTCATATCCCTTATGCCGTTTCATAGTTATTTTAAAAATGACCAGACTTTTCATCCACGCGGTATAGTGACATTAAAGTTATGAGGTACAGCACTTTCGTTGTTTTTCAATTTTCTCAGCATTTACAGTGAGGTGCACACAACATATGAGGCACCCGCTGCACCATAACTTGTGTTCCAGCCACCCTCCATGTTATTTGCTCCACAGCAAGCACATAGTGAACCTATTGCCAAGTTTGGCACACCATATTCGGTGATACATTCATCACGTAGATACTACCAACACAAAACTGTTGTATACCTGCACCGGTCTAATTGCGGACCCCTCTTCAAAAGAGCCACAATGCAATTGTGTCTAACAGGGGTCCACAGTTAGACCGGTGCAAAACATGCATCACAGAATCTCAAGATTTCTGCGTATTATGTGGTTGCACTTGGTGTCAATCATTTTAACCTTGTCAGTTCACCTTGAAGGCCCAGACTTGTGGTTCTCCCTGTATATCTCTATGTTACAGACCTTGTACACCCGCATCCCAAACGGCTTTCACCCCAGGCTTCCCCTCAAGCCCGGGCCTATTAGTAAGTGGGCATGCCAAATCCGAATATTGTGGTCCCGAGGCCCAGCCCCAACCATTGCCCCTTCACATATGGTCAATGTTGAACAAACTCAGCCACAGCAACAGAAGCAGGTTCCAGGCGTAAGTGCACGTTCCCAATCCTGATGTCTCGAGGCTTGGCCCCATCCCCTTGCCCTTCAATGACGTTCAGTGTTTCGTAACCTCTTGCCACAAACACAACCCGGTTCCTGGTAGTGCTGAATCCGAATCCAGTGGTCCCACGCCTCTGTCCCATCCCCTTGGCCTTCAATAAAGGGCCATGTTTCAAAATCAATCGATAAAAACACCAGCCCCTTCCTAGGAGTATGTCCGTGTGCTAAACCACTTGGCCTTCAATCCAGGTCAATATTCCAAAACCGATCCACAGCAAATCAAGCCCCTTCCTAGCCGTCAATACCCATCCCGAATCCCAATCCCACTTTCCACAGCCTCCGCTCCCATCCCATTGGCATTA
>JAVBJR010000118.1:0-2792 GCA_031546965.1 Dysgonomonas sp. | reverse complement strand
GCAGCGAGTTTAAATATAGAACCGATCGTCCAAAAATTATGAAATAAATATAGAGCCATACATAAATATCTATATGTTGAATTGTCAAACTCACAAGGAAATTAAGAACATCGAAAATTGTCCTGTCTGGTCACCTTTAAGAGTATGTGCTACCCCTTTGGTAGCGCCCTCTTTGTTCACCAGGGGCGCTGATTTTGCCATGTATTCCTCCTATGGGTGACATTTTTCCACGTTTTTTCATAATAATTGTGATCAAAGTTTTCTGCAATTTTTTAAACATTCTTTAAGGTGTTGTGAGTGTCTTAGTTGTGTCAAAATTTTCATAACCTTTTTGGTTTTATTGTGAAAAATAAAAAAAAAAGGTTGTTATTGACCTGCATGTGCGTTGACACAACTAAGACACTCAAAACACCTTAAAATATGTTAAAAACAATTGCGGATAAAATTGGATCACAATTATTATGAAAACACATGGAAAATGTCTCCCATAGGAATACATGGAAAAATCAGCGCCCCCTTGTGAACAAAGAGGGTGCGGCCAAAGGGGTAGCACTGCTCTTAAAAACAAGTAGCCTACATATGAACAAACTTTACAATAGACCCATTTCACGCATGTGCAGTAGCTGCGTAGTTCACATTCGAATCCAAGGTTCGATTCACGTTATTCGACTGCAGGTAATCGCAATCGAATGTACGAGGAGTGGTAGAAATACACGTACTGTGCGTTTCAGGAAAGATTGCAGTCGAGAGGGCCCCTCCCCGACCAGTCTATTCCTTTTTGGGGGTTTGAGTTTTGAAGCTTGCAGCTGCATTTCGAATCATGACGTCATTGGGTTAAGGTGAACATCCTACGGCAAGCCATAAATATACCCAAACCCCTCCCAGAAACCATTAGTCAGGTCAGGAGAGGTGCCCTCTCGACCGCAATCTTTCTTGAACCGCACAGTAGGTCAAAACACACACCCCTGCTGAGCCGATTATTACCGCAGGTAGTCGGATCTGACATGTTTCGAAGGTAATATAGTCGACAGGGAACTAAATACCAAAAATTGAAACGCGTCGCAACAATAGTTGCCGTAAAAACAGGCGATGAAATCGGCCGATCGCCATAGGAAATGCACTGAACTGCGGCACAGAACTACGACTACCGCTCCTCGTCCGCTACCGCTCCATCACTTCCGGTCATGCACAGTTTTGCGTGAAATGGGTCTATTTCAAATTAGTGTGAAATCATCATTAAAGCTCTATGCACACTAGCCGCGATTGTGGCCGCGACAGCGATTGCGTTTCAAAGTGACATCGCTTGCTCATGTCCTTGGTAAATACAAAAAGAACACACCTGTGCGGCTTTGTGACGTCACTTTGAAGCGCAATCTCTGCCGCGGCCGCAATCGCGGCTAGTGTGCATATAGCATAAAGGTTAAATGTTATTTGAAATGCTAATGAATTTACAGGAATTTATTCCCCCAATGGGAGAAGTAATGCGGAGTATCTTGCAGGGAAGCCACACATATCATGCACAGGTGTGTTTAGCATCAGAGGGAATTTTATAATTAGGTTAGTACAAGTACTTGGACATCATAAGCTGTGTAATGGTTTCATTTTTGATGATACATGCAGTACTGTAACAGATTGAGCAAACTACAAGGCACATTTCTGAATGAGCAGAAATCAAAAACCAATTAAGGGAAAAGAATGTTTCGGTTGTGTCAAACATATGCAATACCTCTTTATTTTAAAGTGTAGTAATCATAACTTTCCAAGCCCCTTGAACAACGTAAAAAGTGTTTATAAATCCCCCCTCCCCGCATAAAATTCAACCCCCTGGGAATTATAAATTCCAAAAGTAGTGAACGAAATTGGCTAATTATAACGATAAACGAATTGTGCATACATCGTAAAATAAATTGATTGGCCACCTAGCTACAAAGTTTTCAACCTGTTGATGCTTGTCGTTGTGTGACCTTGAGTGCAGATGGATGCAAAAATCAACAACCTCTCAAGTTGTGAAGATCGGAGTGAAGAGTTGAAAATGGCAGTGATCGACTGGCTGAACTCAACTGTTTGACACAACTGAGACATTCTTTTCCCTTAAAGGAGAACTGAAAGGGTATTTTTCGTTATTTTTGATTGCAAAGACAATCAGGTCGCTAAATTGATCGAGTATCGAAGAATAGTCAGGCCGGTTGTGAATTTTTTCGGCTGCAGGGATGTTGAGCAATTGCTATTCAAAGAAATCGGCTAAGCGACAGCATACGCCCTCCTATTGGTCTACTTATACAATTGACTCATCGCTCGACCACGCCTCCGCCGGGTACGTACGTAATCCGTCTGTTTGCGGTTCTCGGGGAAGGAAAACGGCAATTTCATTGACATACAAGTATAGTTGGACATCTGGACAACAGTTGGCAATGCAACTATCGCACTACGTTAACGTTTTGTACCTCAAACCGAATTTTGAAGAAAAACAGGGTGGAGATACAAAATTGTGCTTAGATTGCTGATAACTTTTGTTTTTCATTTTATAATTGAAATCCGACTTCACCAACATGTTTTTCACCATGTTTTTCACGTTTGATGAGATTTTTAGGGTATGTAAGAAAATGGTGACAGTTCTCCTTTAATTGATTCTTGATTTCTATTCAACTCTCGTATGTAGCACCGCATGTCTACATTATTTACAGTATGTTGCACAGCAAACAAATGCATACAATTAAATCACGTTGCAACCCTTACAAAAAATTGTAAAGCTGCTGCAGGTCTGCAGTTAAAGCTGCTACGGTTCCACTTAC
>JAVBJR010001078.1:0-4694 GCA_031546965.1 Dysgonomonas sp. | reverse complement strand
CACCTTCTCTTGCGGAGCGCCATCTAGCGGCATAATATGTGACTTCAACTTCATTCGAACTCGACTCGCGATTTCAGTCGCTGTGTTTTGAGGGCTCCGTTTTCTGCGTATTTTGCGAATCTCGGGCGAAGTAACAGGAATATAAAGGCATAAACGGAATGGTGAGATGTACAAATAGAGTATTCGTTTATTATTTGGGTCCATTTCAATGGAATTTATTAGTTTCTTGCGATTCGAACGTCGTTAGGCTTAAATCGCGATTCAAAATTGACGAATCACGTCGACAGAATTTGACAAATTTTACGTTTATCTTGCCTTTATTTAAGTCTATTTGATGTGTATAGGGTCAGAACCATTCGGGAGGAAGCGGTGGAGGTTCCGGAGGTGACAAGAAAGATGACAAGGTTAATTTTTTGAACTTTGTACTGAATTTGAAGCTGATTTATAATCAGTAAATTTATAAATTTATGTCATTGTCCTTAAAATAAAATAGGACAAAAAGAAACGTTATGAGCCTCCTGTTCCGAGCAGGGTTGGCAAAAAGAAGAGGAGGCAAAAGGGTCCTGAAGCCGCGAGCAAATTACCATTGGGTATTTTTCTTCATTTATATATTATTTTTTTAAATTTTAAACAAATAATTGAATTTTAACAAAACACTATAATAAAATCAAGATAAAATGAAATATAATTTGTTGTAGTGACTCCACACACAAGATGCCGACTCAAACTCCTTAAACTTGAAAGGATAAAGGATTACCTTCTGATGGAGGAAGAATTTATCCGCAATCAAGAGAGATTGAAACCCCAAGAAGAGAAACATGAGGTTTGTTTACTCTTGAACATAATATAATTAATGTCAAAATATACATATAAACAGTATTATAAAGTGTAATATATTATGTGGTTTATTTAAAATGCTAACATTTGAAATATCCTTTACTCTGATGACAGGTCTATCATTTTGCAATCTGGTAGTTGTAGCTGAATTTAAGGAATTTAAGTGAGAAACTGTGATATAAAACACAACCAAAAAATGAGATGCATTGAAAATTAATTTTAA
Organism: Dysgonomonas sp.; assembly: GCA_031546965.1. Classification (GTDB taxonomy): domain Bacteria; phylum Bacteroidota; class Bacteroidia; order Bacteroidales; family Dysgonomonadaceae; genus Dysgonomonas_A. The sequence continues at coordinate 3,634 of JAVBJR010001078.1, read as the reverse complement.
ACAACAAAAATCGTGATTTAAGAATTTATATATACATTTATAGATTAAATGGCAAAGTCAAATAACCAAATACTATCTTAATAAACCAGGGTTCATATACTACTCTTGAAAACTCAGGGAATTTAGATTTTAATAACTAAAAATTAAAGGAAAACTCTGGGAATTTGATAATGTGTATAATATACAATTTTGAATGTGTTTTAAATTGAAATTGTTTAGAAAAATGGTTGTAATAAAATTAGTTAAACCTTCATATATATGATATGCTCTGGAAATGTTGCCAAAGCACTCTGGAAAACGAGGGGAATTTAGATTTTAATAGTTAAAAATGAAAGGAAAACTCAGGGAATTAAATATTAATATGTATAATATGTAATTTGAATGTGTTTTAAATTAAAATTGTTTAGAAAAATGGTTGTAATAAAATTAGTTAAACCCGCGGTTTAACCTTCATATACATGATATGATCTGGAAATGTTGCCAAAGCACTCTGGAAAAGTCAGGGAAACTCAGGGAAAATGGTAATCACAGATTGGTATGAACCATGTCACAGACTTTGTATGTAAGAATGTCTGGTGTTGAAGTGTCGAAATTTGAAATGTTGAAATTACACGATAGATAAATTCAGATGTTGTTTCTTATAGGAGGAACGGTCTAAAGTAGATGACTTGCGGGGTTCCCCGATGTCCGTCGGCAACCTGGAGGAGATAATCGACGACAACCACGCCATCGTGTCCACGTCCGTCGGCAGCGAACACTACGTCAACATCCTGTCGTTCGTGGACAAGGACCAGTTGGAACCCGGCTGCTCGGTGCTGCTCAACCACAAGGTGCACGCGGTCATCGGGGTGCTGTCCGACGACACCGACCCCATGGTGACCGTGATGAAGCTGGAGAAAGCTCCGCAGGAGACGTACGCTGACATCGGGGGCCTGGACACCCAGATCCAGGAGATCAAGGAGTCGGTGGAGCTGCCGCTCACCCATCCCGAGTACTACGAGGAGATGGGCATCAAGTCGCCCAAGGGTGTCATCCTGTACGGTGCTCCTGGCACGGGTAAACTTTCTTTACTAATACAGGGTGTCTACTGTCATGGAATTCCTGGATTTCCAGGAAAAGTCATGGAATTTGAAATTGGTCACATGGAAAACCATCAAAAAATGACTTATATTTAAAAAATTTCAACATGTTCACGATAATATCTGCACTAAATTATAATACTGTATAGTAAAACCTGTCTATGGTGGAAACCAGTCTACCTATTGTGAAGTGCAGTCTATAGTGGAAAACTTTCTGTGGTGGAAATTAGTATTTAGTAACCTGTTTGTGATGGAATCCAGTCATGGTAGAAAACTTTCTTTATTGGAAACCTGTATATGGTGGAATCTTGTTGTATGTTGGAAGCCTTTCTATGGTGGAAATAAGTCTGTGATGGAATCTATATGGTGGAAACCTTTCTATGGTGGAAATTAGTATGTAGTAACCTGTCTGTGGTGGAATGCTGTTTTATGTTGGAAACCTGTCTTTATGATGGAAAGCTTGCTATGGTGGAATCTGTCTATGGTGGAAACCTGTTTATGGTGGAAACCATTTGTCTATAGTTGAAAATTTGACTTTTTGCACCGTTTGTAAATGATTTAAAACGCTCTCTATGTTGGAAAACCTTTCTGTGGTGGAAAGTTTTTACTATTCCGTCGAGATTCCACCGATTAATAAGACTTTGAATTCTGTATAAAATAGTCATGGAAATCCTGGAAAAGTCGTGGAATTTTATATATTAAATTCGGTAGACACCCTGATTTTTAAGACTTGGAGAAATTGAGGTCATGGAAAACCAGAAATTCGGTATTTTCAATGCAGTAAACACTTTGAAATGTAATTGATATTTTATTATTTGTTTCCAGGAAAGACTCTTTTGGCGAAAGCCGTCGCGAACCAGACTTCGGCTACGTTCTTGCGCGTCGTCGGATCCGAGTTGATCCAGAAATACTTGGTATATACTTATTTTATAACTAGACGGTCTAGGGTTTGCAATAATGCGCCATCGATGACCTTTTAGGGGGACGGACCGAAGCTGGTGCGCGAGTTGTTCCGGGTGGCCGAGGAACACGCGCCGTCCATCGTGTTCATCGACGAGATCGACGCCATCGGAACCAAGAGGTACGAATCCAACTCGGGTGGTGAAAGGGAGATCCAGAGGACCATGCTGGAACTCCTCAACCAACTTGATGGATTCGACTCCAGAGGAGACGTGAAGGTCCTCCGATTCTAGCGTAACGATAACGGGTGTTCGGTAATAACAAACGGTGTTAAATTGGAAATTGTGGGATGGTACAGGTGGTGATGGCCACTAACCGCATAGAGACCCTGGACCCGGCCCTCATCAGACCGGGAAGGATAGACCGGAAGATCGAGTTCCCGCTTCCGGACGAGAAGACGAAGAGGAGGATTTTTCAGATACACACGAGCCGCATGACGATGGCCGAGGACGTCAATCTCGAGGAACTTATAATGGCCAAGGATGACCTGTCCGGAGCGGACATCAAAGTATATCTATTGATATGTTTTCAACTATGAAGAGACCGTGAAATTTGTTAATGCGTTTGCAGGCTATTTGCACTGAAGGTGGACTGATGGCCCTGAGGGAGAGACGGATGAAGGTCACGAACGAGGACTTCAGGAAGTCGAAGGAGAACGTGCTCTACCGTAAAAAGGAAGGGCCGGAGGGACTTTACCTTTAAGTCTTTATCAAACCGGTAACTTTAATGCGTTCAACTTTGATTGAAACCTGGAGTTTTCAGACTTGTAATAGTATGGACTGACTGAGTGATATAAACATTTGAAAATTGATTTTGAAAAGTGTTATTATTATTATTATTACACAACAGTGTCAGTTGTTCATCTTTAAACTTTTCTGATGCAGGTGTGTCGTGCGGCAAGAAATGAGAAAATATAGGTTTGTAATATAGTAGCAAGAAAATACATTTAAAGTACACGGGGTGTCTACTGTCATGAAATTACTGGATTTCCTGGAAAAGTCATGGGATTTTATATTGTATATGTGGTAGACACCCTGGTAGTACATTGAAAACGGATTTCACAGCTCACTGCAATTACAATGGGGGCCGTTCAAATATGACATCAATTGTAACCTTAACCTTCATCTTCAAGGTCATAGATGATCCAAATTGTTAATTAAACATCCAAATGGGCAACACTAAATCGCAAAGTCGTAGCCTATTGTTTAAGGCGGAATCACACGCCAAACGGTGGATAGCTGTCTAGGACGAGAGTATTTTGGGTTTGTGAACATGGTGTTCGTTAAATGGGCGCTGTTGAAGGCCAGAAAAAGCAATAAACACCACTAAATTAGACCTAATGGGTCAAAGGACGCTCTTTTATTTGAGCTTATGTTGGTTTCTGTGTGTTTCACAGAAACCAAGCAAAAAATTCGCAAATATACCCTATTTCAGGTCAAGGTTGCATTAAATCAGCATGCAATGCGGTTTCTTAAACCTACTCTAACAAAAATAGTCCCTAACAAAATATAAAATGGGCTGTGAGATTAACCTGATATTATATACAGTTTCATGTTTTGTTAAAGACTATTTTTGTTTCAGTAGAGTTACGAACC
>JAVBJR010001240.1:0-5776 GCA_031546965.1 Dysgonomonas sp. | reverse complement strand
CATAAAACGCTGTGAAAAGTTTCAGATTTTTCGATCAAATAGTTTTTAAGCTGTGAGCAGTTGAAATCGGACGATAAAAGTGACAGCAAGTAGGTAAATTTGAAACCGTTACCTGCTTGCCGTCAAATACGTGCGCCGTCCGTACCAGTATTGTTCCATAACGCAGCAACAAAAAAACGGCGACCGACGTAACGACGCTTCCACTATCGTTCGAAATTCCACGCAGGCGTTCCATAATGACGTCAGCGGCATCGGCGGCAAAATTGAGTTTCAGATTGCGTTTCAAATGTCTACTTGTAAGATCGCAGCTAATAAATGCTTTTAACATTATTCCGAAGGAACTCGTAGTTTTATTTTTAGTCATTAATTCTAACCGATTGTAGTGTTTAAATGGGACCTTACAAAACGGTGTCAGGTCACCTTTAATCTTACCTGTGATTTTATTGTGCGTATAATATCGGCGATTATTTGCGTAAATGGTGAATGTAGCCAATATTGTTGCTGCTACCAACACTTTGATGTTTCGATTATTTGCTGGATGCGTAATACAGTTCATCATTTCTGAAATTGAACATTTACCTTACAGTGGGTGCATCATTGAGAAATCAAACCTGCATTTTCCAAATTTACAATTTGTATACAGGGTGATTCAAAAGTCCTTTGAACCCCTTATATATTTCAATCTGTGTGCAAATTGTGTACGTTTATAAATGGAACATAATGTACAGGATATGGGCAGTGCAATGGTGCAGTTTTTGTCAACCAAAGTAATTTGGAACATGCCGTTCCAATTTCTGAAATCTTTAATTTCGAACATGGATATGCAGTTTCAATGGGGGATATGTGAAGCATGGCCCCCTGGTCATAATAAAAAAATAATTTCCAAAATCGGTTCATAACAGACCAAGGAATCAACAACTGAAGTTTGGACTGCATGAGAGATGATAAGGCATTACTACACAAAGGTTAAGGAATGTTGATGATGTCACCGAAATGCAAACGTCAACAAGTAAAATATTCACTGAGATGTGGGATATGGTTATAATGTATGGGGAATGTAGCAACAATGCTGCAGCAGCATCTCGAATGTATCACACAGGATACCCACTTGATTCCTTTCTTTGGGGTTACCTGAAGTGTGTAGTGTATGAAACACCACCCCAATCACTTGATGATCTTCAACTGGCACTGTGCCTGTGCCAGTGTTACCAACGAAGTGTTGGAAAACGTTTCCAGGAATATTATTGCTCGAGCTCAGCATTGCATAGTCGTAAATGGTGAACATTTCAAACACTTTTAGTAATGCTGGTATCAGAGATACCATTGTATTTGTTTATGTTACTGAATTTCTTATCATTTCATTTCACCTTGGTTCACAGAAACTTCCATGCAGGCATCTGGTTGTTGTGGTAATCATCGATTGCACTGCACTATTATTTCTTCCACGTGTTACTTATTTTGAGCATATTGTCAAATATGCCTATAACCGCTGCTTTCATTCCATAAACCATGTGGTGATACACTTGCTTCACTGCAAGACTCGAGCAGTGAGACATACCAGCAAAATATGTGACACCATACAAAAGTTCAGTTGTTGATTGCTAGGTCTGTTATGAACAGATTTTGAAAATTATTTTTTTATTATGACCAGTTTTCCATGCTTCACATATCTGCAATTGAAACTACGTATCCATTTTCGAAATTAAAGATTTCAGAAATTGGAACAGCATGTTCCAAATTACTGTTGTTGACAAAAACTGCACCATTGCACTGCCCATATCCTGTATACTATGTTCCATTTATCAACCTACACAATTTGCACACAGATTGGAAATAATAAGGGGTTCAAAGGACTTTTGAATCACCCTGTATATCTTACATAATAACCCTGAAAATAGGTAATTTAGAATGTAAACAAATTAATATCTATATAAAATGTGTTCCCCCACCACATATGTGTGATTACTGTTTTATGAATGACACGTCCCCCTTTTTCACCCCTTGAAGTATCATTCTGACCCCTATGTTTGGTTAATAAAAACAAAACCAAAAAATTGGATGCGTACCTGATAATTTATAAATGTATGGTGTATGGATGGATACCTGCTTTTAACAAGACACAAAAACGTCTACGTTAAATGCTGTAGAAAAACTGGTAATATACTGGGCTAATGAAACCACGCCTTCACTCCATATGTGAAAATGCTAGCTAGCTGCACTGTGTGTGACAGAATGAATATGAGGCTGTGTGAAATACTTATTACAATGCAAATGTACATGACATGAGTGCATCATACACAGGGAGAAAGAACCCAGATGAATGAATCCGCAAGCAAAGGGTTGCATGCAACCCTTTGCAACCCTTTGAACTGTGTGCACACACTTCAAACAGGGCATATATCCATGTGACATAATAACCACTTCTGCAGTCATCTTGTGTTGTGAAAATTTCGCATTTCCATAAGTGACATGTATTACTAAGCATGTCTGACGTACTGGTAAACTTTGCAATTGTAGGAATTTTTGCATTGTTAGCATCACATATGTCTATGTATGTTTATTTATTTCATGCCATTATCGGGTTTGGAAAGTGGTTATAAAAAAAACGAAATTTACAAAATTGCAGCTGCAATTTTACGCTCAATCCCTCCTACTTTACCCACCCCATGTCCTCCCACATCCGCTGGCCTATCTTCTTTCCTGGAATACGGTTCCATTTTTCCACATTGTTTATAACTCACTGCTCGCAACTTACTATTCACTGTAAACTATAGTCTCTGTTCTTCTCCATCCTCTTCATCCTTTAGAAGGCTTTAAATGCGTACAAAATCGTCTGTTGGAAACTCGTGCATGTGGAATGTTGGAATGTGCCAGACATGATTAATCGATCATTGTTGGTACTTTCTGCAACTTAATTTGAATACCACCAGTGATGATCTCGTAGTCATGTCTGCCACATTAGACCACAATTTTCGCATTTAAGGCGGCATCAAGTGCTGCAGGGGTATGGCAGGGGAGCATGCCATTGCCCCTGCAGCTATTTTACTAGCGTTGCGGCAAATGCAATAAAAATAAAACAATAACATATAAAATTGCACGAAAATGATCACACATAGAGTAATCCACGGGCTATCAAACGCAACAAAGTTTGTAACTGTGCCTATGACGGTACCGTTGCAAAAAATTCCCAAACTTTGTAGCATTTTGGTGACAGGTTTTAACCCTACAAAAATAAACCGTTAACAATATCGCAAAACCGTTAGCACAGTAATTTTTAGCACGTAATTTTACATATTGTCGCGATATCAGATTTTCGAAAAAATTAAATAATTAATTTTTTAAGGGTAAATATATGATGAAAAATTAATGCTAAGAATTAACTGCTATTTTAAAACATTTTTTTTTCACAAATATGGAGGGGTTCTTGTCAAAAACCGGCTTCGCTACAATGTAGACCACAAAGCAAACTACTGATGCCAATTTTAAATTTCTCAGAAGGCCCTTTTTTTGTGAAAACTAAGGGTTTACAAAGGGTCAGGTACCCCACTGCAGGCGATTTCAAGCCTGTCTTGCAGCGCCACCTTGTGAAATTCTTACGCAGTCGATTGTCTCTTTTAATTTCCAGGTAACTAAAACACCAAAGGACGCAGCAACCTGGACCAGACTTTAATATGCTAGGCGCACACTATGCGGTTGCCCGGTCCGAACCGCATTTCAACGGGAGGTTTTCCCGCTGGTTCGTATGTTCGTGCGCAACGGTGGTGCACATATTGAGGGCGCGGTTGCAGCTCGCGATCAACCGGACCCAATAGCACGTGAACAAGGCGGACCAATAGCATCGCAGGAAGATTGCAGAGCCAGATCAAGATGTTGGAAGACCAGATCGATGAACAAGAAAATGAAAGCAGAAGGGTGAACTTAGTGGTGAAAGGGATAGCAGAAGAGAAGGGAGAGACCTGGGCACAAGCAGAACAAAAAGTACAGGAACTGTTTGAGACGAAACTTGGTTTACAAGGGATTGAGGTGGTACGAGCACATAGAGTTGGGTGGCAACAACGGGCAAGACCGCGCCCAATCATAGTGAAGTTCGGCAAAGAAAAACAGAGAGAACAAGTGTTACAGGGAAAAAGCAAGCTAAGAAAGACGGAAATATATATAGAAAAAGATTTTTTGGCGAAGTTAAGAGCGGAACGAAGGCAACTGTTCGAGGTGGCGAGAAATGAGAGGGCCTATGGACGAAAAGCAGCGGTGAGATTTAACAAAGTGGTCATAGAGGGACAGAGCTACAGATGGTGTGCGGAGAGGAATCAGCTGATGGCAGTGAAGGGAGAGAGACAGAAAAACTGGGAGAAGAGAGGCAACTGAGGAAGACAGAAGCAAGAACGTTGTTAGCTTGGAACGTGGCGGGAGTTAAAAATAAAGATAAGGAGTTTTGGGATTATGTAAAACAGTTCGATTTGGTAATATTATTAGAAACTTGGGTAGAGGATAAGGAGTGGATAAAATGGAAAGGGAGAATGCCAGAAGGGTATCAATGGGAGACAGTACATGCAAAAAGGATACATAACAAAGGAAGAGCGGCGGGGGGGGGGGGGTAATATTTGGTGAGAAATGGAAAAAGGGAAACAAAGGTGGTAAATGGACACCAAGAAATAATACCATAAAATGGGAGGGAAGTTGGGGGGGACAGGATTGGAAGATAGAAGCAGTATATAATGCTTGTGGATGGGACGAACTGAGAGAGGAATTACGAGAGGAGCAAGGGGAAAATGGAAATAGACTGGTAGTAGGAGATATGAACGCGAGGATAGGAGAAGAACGAGTGGTGATGTTGAGTGATGGAGAGGAGGTAGAAAGAAAGTCAAAGGACCATGTAACAAATCTGGAAGGTACAAAAATGTTAAACTGGATGGAAGAAGAGGGGATGATTGTACTAAATGGATGGAAGAAAGGAGATGAACAAGGAGAGCTGACCTTTGTAGCGGAAAGAGGGGGAACAATTATTGACTACGGATTAGTAAGAGGAATGGCAGAACAGGAAGTACATGAGTTTAAAATAGGGGAACGAACTGAATCAGATCATATGCCTAAAACAATAAAATGGTGAAGAACACGGAAATCGTGGATCACCACAAACTAAGGGTAGAAGGAGGAAATTGTATCGATGGACGGAAATGGAGGTGAAAGGATTTCAAGAGAGGTTAGGAGAGGAAGAGTGGGTTAGAAAAAAAGAAGAGACGGTACAACAGTGTTGGGAACGGATAAAAGAGTGGGTGGAGAAGGCAGGACCGAAGCAAAAATATAAAGAAGAACGAAAGGAGCAGCATCCAGGATGGTGGACCCCAGAGTGTTATCAGGCGAGAGTGAGGATGAGGAAAAGCTTTAGAGAACTGAGAGGGGGACAAGACGCAAGGCGGGAGGAACTAAGGCATAGATATTTAAAAGAGAGAAGGGGTTATAGGGATAGGTGTGAACAGAGTAAAAAGGTATGGCAAAAGAAAATTGAGGAGGAGGTGAGGGAAATTAAAACAGAGGAGGAATTTTGGAAGTTCGTAAATAAAGGAAGGAGGAAATGGAATCAGACTAGACCGAAAATTGATGATGAATTGTGGGTGAGACACTTTGAAGAGCAAATGGGCGGAAAGGGAGAGGTTGAGGGGGTATGGAAGGATGGAACTACAGAAGAACGTGAGGAAGATGGTATATGGGATAGTGAAATTACGCAAGAAGAAGTAAATAAGGCAATACGAAGCATGGGGTTACATAAGGCGGCAGG
>JAVBJR010001002.1:0-3546 GCA_031546965.1 Dysgonomonas sp. | reverse complement strand
GTTTTGAAAGGCACGTGCGGCCCTCGCCTTCTTCTCACCAAATTTCTTTTCCACAAAACTTTTAAACTTTCCCCTCCTGCCAAACACCCCTCCAAGTACAAGATCGGCGAATCCGTTCTAACAAGTTGGGCGAGTTCATTTGTTACTCATAGGGGAAGGGACCAACGCACACCTCTTCTCCAACTTTGCCGATTCCTGTAATTTATGTTAGTGCAATTCTCGTCTCTATCCAGAAAATTCAATCATAGCATTTTTGTTTGTTTTTGTTTTTTGTTTTTTCTCTCTCTCCCAGAAGTTTGACGTTTCCCATAATTTATCATTTATTTGCATACAGACAGGGAAAATGATTTACAAGCCCGAACCTAAGGTGCTATATTACTTGTGAATTTCGTTAACAAATAAATTTCCATATGAAATAGTTGTGTAAAAATTGATACAATAAAATAACGGTCATAGAAAAAAAACTCGGTTATAATTGCATTTAAGCTAAAATTACATATTTTCCAGCAAATATCTGAAGTAATTAGATTTTTGTGCTATAAACTTTAGTATCTAAAGTAAACACATAATTTCGGTTATCACAACATCAGATTCCATGTATAGGCCTATTATTTATATTTTGCAAGCTTTAATTAGCAAATTATACTGGTCAAATATTCTATTCGTTAAGACGTTTTTGTATAGGTTTTTAAAAATACAGTTTGAGTTTATTGATTTCCAAAAACATCTGAGGTTTCGGTCTGTGTGAGTGAGTAAATAATTGATGTTTTAATATTTAATGAGCAAATGATTATATATATTATCTGCATTAGGTATGCAATAAGAGCCCTTATATAACGGTCTCCTCTTATTTGAAGCATAATTTTGTAATGTAATGTAAAACTACCTTGTAACTGCGAGTAATTCGTTATAAAACACATTCGCAGATAGAAATTTGATGTGGGGGGGGGGGTAAATTGCACGTTTTCAGATTGAGTTAGATGGAATTTTTATTGCGTGTATGATAGGGTGATATACGAGTTGTAAGGTATAATAGGCGTACAAATCCGAAAATAGTAGATTTTGGCAACAGGTGGCATTGGGAGAATATGCGTGGGCGGATGCTCGTTTTTCGCCCGATTCTTGCCAACTTGTGACGTCACAGTTTGCCGAGAGTTAGGGCGCTTCAGTCGACCGGAAACCAGTTCAAATAGCTACGGCATGCTTGATGTTTATTCCTTAGAGCCTCGGCCAAACACCAAACAGTAAACACATAGCATTTTTGAACATATAAGTCTCGAATTTCGTCCAAAACTTTTTCCAAATACGAATTATTTATCCTCACCCTTGCCCATTAAAAAAAGTCCCAGAACTGTTGTCTAAAACCAGCTGTTCTGCACTCATTCATGCATTTGAGGTTAGTGTAAAAGTGTATTTTTGGAATGGAGACAATTTCCATGTAATTTTCAGAACATTTTTCCGGAAACTCCAACCACAGGAAATGAGGTGTGTAATACATATTTTGAAGTAACTTTACATAGTAGTAAGGAATGCAAAAGTGCTAAACTATACAGGAAACAATGCGTAATGGTCGTAATTTACAGACTTCCCCTTCAGAATTTAGTAAACATTTGAAAAGACTAGTGTTTATCTGCATTTGGAGATTTATTACACATAAACCATGCAAAGTATGTTAGCAACATGCAAACTTGTATGGCTTTAAGGGAATCTAGGTAAGTGTGGATTTGTCCTTATATTTTTTCCCACTGTTTAAGCTATAAAGTATCAATTTAAACTGTTTTATTACAGGCCCATGTATTTGTGGCCACACATCCCTGCATACAAAATACATGCATCCAAAAAAATTGAGTGAAAGGATTCCGTGCACATAACTTATTTTTCAGGTTAATCATCCTTGGATTGTTAAGTGCCACCTGGCGGACAGGTGGCGCACGCATCGCAAAAAACCTGAATCGACACGAGTGCTTAAAATATAAAATACTCTTTGCCTCCCCAGGACACAGGGCTTTATTTTGTCCCATGTGACTTGTATGTTTCATTATATGATATCCCTAGTGATATGCACTTTTTCAATGAATAGTACATTACCCCCTGTTTCTATATTAACATTATCACAAATCATTAGGGACACAATTAACCCCGTTATCAATAGGTTACACTTGTCATTGTTACATAATTTTACAAAATATATTACAAGGGTACTTCAAGTAAAGCTCTTAGGAAAATTATACCCTTCTAGACATAACCAGTAAGTAGATTATACCCATTCCAAAGATTTTGCTATAGATAACAGTCTAAACATGCCAATAGATTAGCTTAACAGATAAGGATTATTTGTTTCGAAAACCGACCCATACGTCTACTACATGTTTCCTTCAAAATAATTGTTTAAAAAATTCGCTATAGTTGCTGGCTATATGTATATAATTATAGCTAGTACCGGTATGTTGTCATTAATTTTATACTAAATTTAATTTGGTTTCTTATTGTAACAAATAATGTTCAATAGATCTTCATGTAAAGGAATAGAAATGGGAATTTGTTATATAAAGCCAGAGTAATAATTGTCAAATGTAAATTGGTAAATGTGTTAGATTTTGCAAATATAATGTATAAACAAAGAAATGGAGAACAAAAAGCAGTTGGGAAATTTTGTTTTTCCACAAATCAAGTTTTAGTTTCAAAAAATATTATAAATCCACTGCTAAACCTGTAATGTTAAAATGTGCAAGTCACAAGATTAATTTTTGTAATCCCAACAAGTTCTGAAAAGTCAGGTCTGAGTGTATGTATTTAAAATTAAGCTGTCATGGAGTATTAGGGAAAATACAAAGTGTTCCACGTATTATTTCTTCATATTCGTAATGGTTTGAAATAAATTCTTGAAATTCATATTCACCAAATTTCATTACATTTTTATAATAAAAAATGTGCGAAAATGTTTCTATCAAACTAATGGTCCTATACAACTTTCTAATTGACAACATCCACCAATCTTTTACGGTTTTCGATTTAGGATTTCAAAAACCTTGAAAATATTCTGAACTATACATGGGTTAATTGTATGTACAATATGAAGAAATGATGTTACGTCGAACAACCTGTATAATAAAATGCTGAAAATTGTATCTAAAATGCTGAATTGTACGTAAAAACCTATATTAAACAGTAGGCCACTGAAAGTATCATGTTCGTAAAACAAAATAGTAGGCCTAGCTGTATTAGCTGTATAACAAACTGGTCATTTGAATAACATGTAATTGTAAATCAGGGAAACAAAAATGAAATAATGAGATTGATGATCATAATTGACGTTATGGAATATGTAGTATTTTAAAGTAAAACATAGTTTAGGCTTAATTATAACCGTATTAAAGGTAATGAAGCTCAGACAGAGCTGAGAGTCTGAGTTACCGTTACCATGACACCCAAGATGGGGGATGGCAGTTATTTTTAAACAAGACCTTGAACTCGCATCACCTCTGCAGACACAAATGTGAAAAATGATGAGTCAGGTAAGGAGGGCTGCTTGTGCTCTTACCACGA
>JAVBJR010000211.1:0-2700 GCA_031546965.1 Dysgonomonas sp. | reverse complement strand
CAAGCGGAAATAATTTGCCATCATTTTTTACATCCCTACATAGGTGTTTGGTTATGAAAAAGACATTTGAGGCAACAGATGTTAACTCAGTACCGTACATACACTATAGAGCATCATTTGACGAAAGTGCAGGTCATAAGTGCATCATGAAATGGCAGCAGAAATGGCCACCAGCGATTTTATCGCCCATCGTCGTTGTAGGCTCAATAGTCTTTAAATTATCTTGAGTGGCCGTAGACTGTCAACGTCTATTTAGCTGTATTGCTGTAACCACGCCTCCTTCCGCTATTCAAAAGCCCTTAAACACCATATCAAACGTTTTGTGGCTAATAAACGTAACAGTTATGCTAGAAATGACGACAAGCCATTTTATAGTCGTAAAATAGATTGTTATGAACATTAAATGACTATAAGAGCCTATGTAATTATGGGTTTACGTTTATGTAACAACCAAATTCCAACCATGCTATGCCAAAATGCTTCCAGCTGCAAGGGGTTCTCTTCATTGAAGGGCATGCTGAATGTAGCGCCCTCCCTAGGAGGAAAACTCACCTACACATAGTAGCACACTAGCTTCTATTTTGCTTGCATGTGCTGTGGAATTTATTGAGCAGAAAATCGTTCAATTAAATCGCACAAAACGTTGGATAATAGCCAATATTGCACAATAAAACCCTCTAATTGCTATTATTTTTCACCTCAAACATTTCTCATTTGCCAAATCATACTTTTTATCGATTGTAATATTGATGGGAATTAAATACCTACTACTTAAAAGTTTATTAAGTGAATTCTAATAATGTATTCCTTTCTTTTAAATTAATGTTAATTTTCTAGCAATATTGATTCGATCCTCAATTTGACTTCTTTCAATTCACAATTGGCACAATATTGTCTTATTTTATTTGCCAAATCGACATTCAGTACCCTAAGTGTTGTTTATGCTTTTTATGTGCATTGCTGTAGTTCTTTCTAAAATGGTGATAAATGTCTGTATTTTATTGAAGTCATCCATCTCCACATGCTTTATTGGCTATTCAAGGAATTTATACATAATGTAATGTGCAGATTATGTCAATGCACAAAGAAAGGCCATTGTGTAAAAGTTTCATGTGTTTTGCAATGCTTGCACGCAGTGCTTACAGGAAAAATAGTTTTTCTTCCTTTTTGTTTTTCATGAGAGGGAGAAAATAGGCATTTGAGTCACACAGTAATAGCCAGCGACACCTATCGGCAGTTCCTCACAACGAAGCACCCTAATGTCTGCCCACTGCCCATTGTGATTGCTTTTTCCTTCATCCCTCCCTTTTCAATTACGTACTCTAGCACTTCAATTTTCCTCGCAATGCAGCTCTGTAAAAATTAATTAACTGTATAGTATTTAATACATGTACTGTACATTGATAAACAAGGGAGCATCCAAAAATTATGTCATCAATTCATATTATGCCTGTGCCAGAGAGAAATAAAATTATATACTCTGACGGTTTCTTACAAATAGGAAATTCATGCAATTTTATGCTCCCTTTTAGGATAATACCTCATTTAACTAATTACATTATTACATAGTGAGCAAAAATTTGCCAACAATTGCCCAAGTATATACTGCAAAAATTTAGCCAAATGGGTCATCTGCAAAACAGCCACCAGGAGGCAGCAGCAGTGAGGAGGTTCATCCCCATAGATGTAAAGCATATACTGTGTTTTTCGATTTAAACCTTGAAAATTCGATAGTTCACTTTCAGCTTGTTACATATTATAACTAATAATTGCAATAATACAAAAGAAACCACTATAAATGACATCATTTTAAGACTCTCCCTGAAGAACAGTACCCTTCATACAAAACCCTTGAGTCAAGATGATTTTCGAATTTCAGTATCAAATACAAAATATTAATGTTTTGCAACGAAACTTGATGTTATACAATGAAACATGCACAAAATATGCAAAATATGCTTTATTATGAAAAACATTTAATTATCATATGATGTAGCATCACACAATGGCTGAATTCAATCTATTCTGCATTATGGTCAAGTCACATGACGAAAGATATTCATAATCTGACCTGCCAAACCACTGTATAATAATCATGTGCTGCAGAGAAGCCATAAATTACTTATGTCCATTCAAAACTTATAATCATTTTTAATAATCATACTAATCTAATTTTGGTTGAAGATTAGATGCACCTATTTCTGTCTATACGAGACCCCCACTAGCAATATATACCGGTTTTCAGGGGTAATGCATTATTGAATTCCTGGTATACAAGTTGGTATAATACCCAATTGTATCCAATACGAAAATGGCAAATAAAGTGTGCAGCTCAGTTGGTTATGAGCAAAAAACTGAGCAATGCAATGCGATACTCAACAAACAACGATATAATAATTGGTTTTTTCGATAATTTATGGCCTATTTGGGTATATTTTATGTGCTGTTAGTCGGTATACTTGTATGCAAGCCAGCCATAACAGGTAAGTGTTGGCATTGCTAAAGTGTGTGTAATTTTTGACGCGGTATATTTTGAACTAAAGCACGGGCTAATTGCAGCCAAGGATTGCATAGCACCTGCAAGCGCTTATGTCATAATTCATAGGAGGCCACGTGCTGTAGCCATTAAGAAGCACGCGGATCTTGTAATCCTACGCCCGCCCTCTTTCATGCCATACCACTTTCACCTTCTTGCAAGCC
>JAVBJR010000297.1:0-3296 GCA_031546965.1 Dysgonomonas sp. | reverse complement strand
ACTTGGCATTGTAAGCACACCCTGCACACATACACACAGCTCACGTTCATCTACATAAACACGTTTGTCCACTTTTCTTTTCTGTTCCTTACCACACACTACAGTTCTTCGATTCTTCGAAAGCCCAAATCTACTTCTGCAAAATGTATGCTCACTCAAATTGACTTCATACATTTTAAACATTTGCTTCCTTCTCAGACCCTACACTCAGGAAATTTTAGACACAACTGATAAAATTATTTACATTATTTGAATGTCTTACTACGCGAAAATTTTGAATTCAAAAATTTTATGTAATGCACTCACGTTGAACAAATAATTCTTCTAAACATTTGTAAAAATGTTCTTGTTATTTTTTCGATACGTACCGGTATTTTCTTCGATACGTATCGAAAGAATACCGGTATGTATCGATACGTATCTAATAAACTACACATCAAACAAAATGAGAGTATGCACCTAAACATATTGAAAGAATACCGGTATGCGTTGATACGTATCGAAAGAATACCGGTATGCGTTGATACGTATCGAAAGAATACCGGTATGTGTTGATACGTATCGAAAGAATACCGGTATGTATTGATACGTATCGAAATAATCCCGGTATGTATTGATATGTATCTAATAAACTACACATCAAACAAAATACCAGACTGCACCAAAACGTATCGAAAGAATACCGACATGCGTTGATACGTATCGAAAGAATATCGGTATGTGTTGATACGTATGGAAAGAATACCGGTATGCATTGATATGTATGTGATAACCTACATATCGAACAAAATACCCGTACGCACCAAAACGTATCGAAAGAATACTGGTATGTGTTGATACGTATCGAAAGAATACCGGTATGCGTTGATACGTATCGAAAGAATACCGGTATACATTGATACGTATCTAATAAAATACTTATAACTTTACACGCAGTATCGAATCGCACTATTTAACACACGATTGGAAATTCTTACGTATCGTATCAAAATTATGGTGGTAATTATAGTTGTCTAACATATGAATTAGATATGGTTTTATACTTTCTAATTATAAGCTACATTTAAAGTTTACTTAATTAGTTTTTACATTATTATGATATCAATACATCATCGTATCGGTCAGCGGAGTACAGACGTGACATTTTTCACGATTCTCGGCTTAGAGGCCCTAACTTTAGGTCCCATATAATTTCAGGGGGGAAAAATCTAATCATGTGGGTTGATACTAGTGGAATGGAGCATGCACTTGACCAATTCCAAGCTCAGGAAATTTCAGTTAAGACATTATTGACGTTCTGTCCACTTCGCGTAACGATCCTTCTTTCCCCTTTCACGTTCGTCAAGCATTAAAGCCCATTTCTCGGATATCAACCAATAGGATTACTGGAAAAACAGGGTGTACTGCACAAAATTAAACATTATTGAGGATTTGATGTCCAATACGTTACACCCAACTTGACGACAACCTTAATTGCTGACGCGAAGACCTTGCGACAGGAAATTCTGCCACGGACCGTAAATATAACTGCGACACTATTTAATATTTCTAAAGGTTCCTCTATAACATAAAATAACAAAATCATTCTACACATTGTCTGAAAAAATTATAAAATATTTAATATTATACTGATTTATGCGTAATATCACAATTTACAAATTGTCGCCTCGAAAAATGGATTTTTGCTTTAAAATTAACTTTTAATTTTGCAGTTATTTAAACAGTAGTGTTTTACAAGTGTTACATGTCACAAAACGGAGCTCAGATGAACTGTACCTCGGTTATAATGAACTTCAAGTTAAAATAATTTAATGAAATCCTAAACTTGAGATTTTCGCGACAAGGTTGCAAAATGCTAATCGAACGAATACAATGAGCTAAGCAATAAGCCTGAACATTTTATACAATGTACTGTTCGTTATATCCGAGCTAATGTGTTAGGAGCACCTTGGCTATAACGAACTCCAAGGTAAATATAAATTAATAAGGACATGAAAAGGTGATTTAGCGATAAGTTATATTGCGAATCGAACAAATGGAATAAGCTATGCAGGAAAGCCAAAACATTAATACATCTGCATACGGTTCATTATATCCGAGTTCATATATTAGTTAGAACTCGGTTATAGTGAACCTCAACTTAAATATAAATTAATAAAGACATGAACATGGGTTTTAGCGACAAGTTTGAATTGCAAATTATGTAACGAATAGAATCAGCTATAAATCAAAGCTGAACATGTTATACAATGTACTGTTCGTTATATCCGAGTTCATGCGTTAGAAAGACCTCGGTTACAACGAACCTCAATGTAAAATATAAATTAATTAAACCATAAACATCTGTTTTTAGCGACAAGTTTGAATTATGAATCGAACGAATAGAATCGGCTATAAATGAACGCTGAACATTTTGTACAATGTGCTGTTCGTTATATCCGAGTTCAGGTGTTAGGTAGATCTCGGATACAACGAACCTCACGGTAAATATTAATTAGTGAACCCCAAAACATTATATTTTAACGACAAGTTTGCAATGCGCTTCAATCACGTCAAGTTACGCTGGAAAGCAGATGAAAATTGTACTATCCAAAATTCGTTATATCCGATGTTCTACTATAATAAGTGCTCTGAAATGCGACTAGTTTCTTGCTGAATACTTGCATAGGACCTCCTGGATCCCAGGGACCATTCTCATCGCGCCGCGAGTTACTTCACGTTACTTCACGACACGTCGATCACTATGTACCTTACTTTTCGTTGTGTGGTTTTTTGGGGGGGAAAACGATAAAAAGTTGGAAAAATGAAACTAGGTGATTTTTTATAGGTCCTTTACACTTCACCTGGGTGTTTTTTGTTAGGGGCCCCTATGTTTGAATCCTGGTGAAAAATCCGTGGAAACTCAACATTTCAAACACCTGCAATGGGCAAAAAAAGGAAATAAAAGTGGAAGGGGCCCTTTGACCTGTCTGGCCCCCGTTCGGACCAAACAACCCCTCCCTCTCTTGATAACCTTTGTGAGGCTGGGAACCATAGGTCGGCCCATTGGGCTTGGTAGGTTTCTAGGGCCATGGTGACCCAGACTGCAAACCAGACTGAAAATCTGGGTGAAATCTAGGGAAATTCAGGGGAAAATCTGGTAACACCTCCCCTCTTTTTCTTTTTTCTTGGGACCCTAACCCCCCCCCCCCCCACCCCGCCCCACGTCACCCCCCCCCGCCTCCTCCCACTTAGCACTGCTACCGATAACTCCTACCCCCCTCTCCCCGCCTCCCCCCTCGCCCCCCCAGATTCGC
>JAVBJR010000992.1:0-13364 GCA_031546965.1 Dysgonomonas sp. | reverse complement strand
GCCGTTACACCGCCGATCGGGGAAAAATAACTGCATCCTAGCATCTGGTGAGTATAATCTTGGTATAATATGTTCAGTTGTAGCTATTTCTGGTCGATTTTTGTTGTTTTACGGAAAATATTGATAGAATCAAACATGACCTCCACTTGGCCAAGGTGAAGTTTTTGGGTGGTCAGTTTCGACAATCGAAATTTTACATTTGTAACAAATTTCAGGGTTTAATTTTTATATACGAGGGTTTGCCATATAATTATCTATTGATACGCTCCAAATTTGCGATTTGTATACGACGTATTTAATAATTTTGGCTAGAATTTTAGAATGGTCCGTTACACCCATAGGTAGGGGCGTTTTGGACCATTTTTCATTTTGGTTTCAATAATTTATCCTGGGCATTATAATGATCGCAAGCAAATACAAAAAATATACACACAAACTACGAAGTTTAGCAGATAATGGCCATATGCGCAATTTTCTTCAAATGCTTTAGTTTTTCTAAAACAAATTGTGACGCACAAAGTGGGCCATTCATCCCCGGTCCCCCTATCAATTGATTAGGCAGTTGTAGCGGTCGAAACCGCCACAATACTCGGTGCGCTGTGAACTGAGTATCTTTTTGCAAGAATAAAGTAGGATAGAAAGAAAGAAAGATTTATTAAACAGATCAAAACCAAAACACTTGGCAAATATCAAACACAACCCTTTCCGAAGGGAACAATTATCAACAGAATGATAATCACGGTAATTATATCAACTGGTTAACACCAATACCTTCATACAATGAACTTATACGAACCCACCACACACCCGGCTCCGATAATACAGAACCGCCCGCAAAATACAATTCGATCAAACCCTCTCCTCTTCCGATACACTTCCGATACAGCTCCGGTACACCCGCAAAAGAGAGCGAGCCAGACCACGTTATTCCTTATATATTTTTCGCCCCTGCTCGCACCCGTAGCTCAATCCGAAACTAACCATAAATGGTTCTCCCCAATTAGGCCCATCTCACGGCTAGACTCAGGAATGTGTCTCCCCTGAGGCATTTCCTTTTGGGATTATGCTAAATTCCCACCGGCGAACGGCCAATGGGAATTTAGCAGGCACTATCCGAATTGATTATTTTACACATTTAAGCTTTCCTTATAGATAATATTATATTGTCCGTTTTAAATAATTCGCGTAATAAAGAAATAACCACGAAATAGGTAATAAAATACAAGTAAGGCCATAAGGGCTGTTACACAGTGAAATTAATATAAAGTTTGTAAAAATTTTCTACAAACCAGTTTTATGGAAATTTAAATATGCATTATCAGCCATTGCAAGTTTTAAACCACTTCCATACATTTCAGATTCAACATATGAAAAAGCGAGGCAGAAAGCCGACGAAGCCTGTACACAAAGTTGTTGACCGTGTAACTTCCCTAAAACTCAGTTTCTCCCATTCCCACCCCCTAATTTAAATATAAGGATGAATTTAGCTACTATATGGCCCTAACAGGCCGAAATTAGGAAAAGCGCAAACATCAAACAGGATGTTTGCGCAGGTCGTTAGCCGAATGACCTCGTTCGGCCCTTTGCTCGGAAGCGCCCTCTATCGGGATGGCCATTGGTCAGGGTCCTGACCGATGTCCAATCCTCCTATGGGGTGGCAACCAGAGCAAAAGGCCAAACCAATAATTTAAGGCCCTAAGTTACAGTAGGAAGAGCTACTCCTACTATTTAACCCGTTGCTCCCTATTGTTCTTTCTACTTGTGCACCGTGGAATAAAACGTTAAAAGGATTGAGTGTCTTTCTTAGGGCTTTGCCCTTCTTCATGTCTACGAGATCTTCCAGAACGTCGCGTACCAACAGCCAAGTCGTGAATCATCTTTGCTTAGTGAGCTTAATAGAAGTTATCCGCGGACCATTTAGTTAATTCAGTTAGCAAGTACAAATCTATAACCAGGAGGTCATATAGTGGGGGCCCGTCCGGGATCCCTTATTCCAAAGAGGGATCCCCACCTGAGGACCTAAAGGTAGGTCTAGTTAAGCCAATTTGAAATTCCCGCGAAAATCCGTCCATCTATTTCAAATTTTTTCCGAGTCGCGGAAATTTTTTGGTAAATTGTGGGCTGTGGGAAAGTTCGAGTTGATTCGAAGTTGTTGTTCCTTTTAATATTCGTCGGAAACCATCAAGTCTCGCCTAAATTTGTGTTGAGAAACAGGAAAATTAAAAATTTTGAAATTTCGGAAATTTTCCGAGCGAAAATTTTTGAGTCATAGTTGCGTTTTTGGACGAAAAAAAATGGCCGATAAACAGCCATCCGCCTCCCCTGCTTCGTCCCGAAGAGCCGTAAGGGCTGCCGCCCGTGCAAAGGCGACGAAAATCGCGAGAAGTAGCGGCTGGGGCGTTCATGCTTCAATGGCCGACGCTGCGGCGATGTCTTCTTGGTCCGGCGATCAGACTCGAAATGACGACGCCACGCGTTCGACCAACGTCACGGCCCCAAGCGCGATCGGGAATGCAGGTGTGGACAGCGATCGGCGATCGGAAACGTCCGCAAGATCGGCGGCTACCAAGGTCATTAGAGAGACAAGGTCGGCTCATGCAACACTTCCCCTGCAAGAAATTGCGTGCAATGGTCGTCAGTGATGTATGCATTCCAGCCGGATGATGGCTAAATTATGTGTGACGGCTTGAATGCATACGTCACTGACGACCATTGCACGCAACTTCTTGCAGGGGAAGTGTTGCATGAGCCAACCTTGTCTCTCTAATGACCTTGGGCGGCTACCGCGGCAGAAACAGCGCCGCCAGAGGTGAAAAATGGCAACGGAGCCGAAAATCCAAGTAGGTCTCGCTCCGTAACATCTGGAGTGTGCTCCAGTGGTGCTAGTAACCCCGGATCGGTGCGAAGCTTGTCTGCAGCACCTATTAATAATATTTTGGGGGAAATAAACGATTTTGATAATGTTAATATACGTGAAACTGTTGGCGCACGCGTGCGCGCTAGGAAAGCCGTGGCGCAGCTGGCCCAGGGTATAGTTTCTTCCAGAGTAGCATCCCCAAGAAGAGAAATCGCCGATCTAAATGAGAGCATAGTGGCAGGGTCGATGGTGGGCTCACCCAAACTGAGCTCAACCCAAGTAAGTGGTGCATCGAGCGCTGCGCGAAGCCAATCTGCGAGGCCGGCGGTCAGTCCTTTGACTGCCCAAGAGATGGCTGAGTTACTCCACCTCGCAGGGGATAACTTAACTTCCCCCGAGCTTTGGCAGCGAATAAGAACCATCTACGCAAAGCCAGAAGAGGTCGCACCAGCTCCTCCGGTCCAGGCCCCTGCCCGAGACCCTTTCCCGCAAGGTCATCGTGAAGGTCATCTGCATGTGCAGCATCGCCAGATGCCACCACCAGTCTTAACACCTGGAGAGTGGGCTCCCGCTGGAACCCACTATGGTAAAATGAATAGGGACATAAAACTCCCTACTCACAAGGGCATTAGTGGCAGACACATCGAAGAATTTCTCAACAAACTAAAAACTTATGGCATTGCTTACGGCTACAGCGAGCGCGACTTTATGAAACAGGTTGTACCTTTAGCTCTGAGGGACCAAGCGGAGCAGTGGTGGACCTACAAGAAGGGTTTTGAGCAATGGGAGGTATTTAGAGCTGCCTACTGCAAGAAGTTCCTACCCTCGGACTACCGGGAAATCCTGCTCCGAGAGATGAATCTGCGAACCCAGGGAGACGATGAATCTCTAAGGACTTTCATCTATGCAATCCATACCTATTTTTTGCGAGTCTTGCCAGATGCTACGGACGAAGAGAAATTAGCCAAGGTCATCAACCAGTGTCACCCGAAGTATCGCACCTTATTGGAGGCCGCCAGATTTGTGACGATGACAGAGTTGGAAGAAGCTACGGGCAGACTTGACGCAGTGGTGACTGCTTCGGAGAGATATGTAGCTCCTCCTCCAGCCTCGAACTTGATGGATCCAGCTTTGGGCTACAAACCCCAGATGGGAGGTAATGATAAAGATAAACCTTCTAATCAAACCAGGAATCCAGCTCAAGGTCAGAGTCAAGGTCAGGCTCAAGCGCGCAGACCTCCGCAAGTCGCAACAAATCAGCCGAGACCGCAACACTTTACACCCCGAAGGTACGGTCCTTCCCAAGTACCTTTTACTGGAGGAAATGCCCAGCCTTTGTGACCGCAAGGAGCTCCGGCCACCGGAGCTGCGAACGCGACTGCAACTACTGGAGCGGATCCTAAGTCTACCGAAGAGAAAAAGTTTGTATGTTACTCTTGAGGGGAACCCGGACATTTTGCAAATGTCTGCCCCAAGAAGTCAAAAAACTAGCAGAACCCGTAGCCCCTACCACCGAGGGTTGCGGCCAGGTCATCGCAAAAGTTGGCTCCAAATTCGGAGCTATCAGCAAAGACCTAGCGGTGGAAAATATGAAGACGGCCCAGCAGACCGCCTACAGGGGACTTTTTGGTTCTCTGTCAGATTATAAGTTGCCCTTAATGAATGTTGTTCTTGCAGACAAACCTGTACAAGCTCTTATAGATGTAGGAGCCTCAGGCTGCATATTGGATTTAGATACATGCCGACAATTACCCAACTGCATCATCGACACTTCTCGGGTAATCCGGATGGAGCAAGTGTTGGAAGCGACCATGTCATGCGGAGATACGCTCGTAAGAATGAAATGGGCAGGAGGATGGACAATTCAGAGATTTTTGTTGGTGCCTTGCGCCAACCGAGCGGTAATACTTGGGCGCGATTTTTTGCGCGATGCAGCGATTGTTGTTGACGTAGGAAAGGGAGTATGGACATCAACGAAAGTACCAGGAGTGGAAACCCCGTTTGAACCCCCGGTAAGGATTTTCTCCGTGAGGATCCTCGTTATGGCTGATTGGAGATGGAAGGCGAATCAGTCAGATTGCTTGGTCAACTACAAGGCCGACCTTCTAGGTTTGCTGGAGACAAATCTCGGACTCTTGGAGTTCAAGCCAGGTTGTGCAATTGGGGTGTGTCACCAGATTCGCACTATCGACCATGCACCTGTTTGTTCAGCGTTCCGGCCGGAAAACGCTGCTAAAAGGAAATTGGTCGCGGAGCATCTGGCCGAATACTTGAGATGCGGAGCCATTGAACGTTCCTGTTCTGCGTGGAGGTCATCACCGGTGGTGGTCCCCAAGCCTGATGGGTCTTCAAGGTTTTGTGTAGACTTTCGCAAGGTTAATGAAATTATGATTCCAGATAGCTACCCGATGCAGAATATCGAGGATATCCTCTCGCGGTTGGGTAAGGCTAATTGGTTTACGACAATAGATTTGGAGAAGGGTTTTTTTTCCAGATACCCTTAGCCCCAGAAGATAGAGAGAAGACAGCTTTCTCTACCCACCAAGGACTCTTCCAGTTCACCGTGATGCCTTTCGGGCTCTTGAACCCGTTCTGGCCAATCATGGACAGACTAATTGGCGGGTAGTCCAAATTTACCCAATGGCAGGGTTGGTCATAGTCCACATTTCCCGCCCTGTCCCATCTCCTTTAAGTACTGAGTTGGTACGAAATAAAGAGAGAAGAATCCAGGATTTTTGGTTGGGCTTCCAAAATCCATAAGGGATGAGAAATTGCTAAAAAATTGTTGCATAAATAAGTAGTATTCTTAGTGTCCAGAATCGAGTGCACCGATGATGTACGCCTTTGATTTATTGCTAAAAGTAATATTTGTTACCTGGGATTGCAGGAAATTACTGTATTTCCCGTTTAGTGGAGACAAATGTGTATAGATGGCGCCCTTAGTCGCTTGGCGTTGGTGAGTCACGTCATACAAATGGCGGTCCAAATTCGGCTGCTTCCCGACGGCCTATTGAAAACTTTTGCCCACCGTTTTTTATGAATTAAAACTTTATTTGGAACGTAAAAATAAAACGAAATTTCAAAGCCCGCCCTATTTTTTGAGAAATTGGATTGGCCGATCTTTTTCCAAGAGTTAGTAAACTCTTGTCGCAGTTAGCAGTTTTGTGTTCCAAAATGTGCTTCTGCGGCGCCAAAAACTTAATATGAATTGTAGTGTTGCTAATAAAAATGTTCACCTACTTGTTTTTATGTTGTTCTGTTCCGTTTTGTCCTCGTACCGAAGTTTGCGGCTCGCTTCTCCGTTTTCGGAGTTGTGGTCCACCCACTTCGAGCTAGATGGCGCCACCAGCGGTCGCGAGTTCCAATTGGTGACATCATAACAATGGCGGTCGTATTTCGTCTGCTACGGCGATGACTCAAATTACCCTATTTCACCGCTGTTTTATATTAAAATGAACGTGGCAACCGAAATTAAGTCAACCAGGGGTGAAATCCAGCTTCCGGCTTTCGAAACTGAATTTTCCCCCGTTTCTTTTCGTTGTTTTTGCCTAAATTAACGAAATTTTTCGATGTTTCGAAACTTTCTGCGAAGCGTAAATTGTGAGTTGTGGTTCGCATCGCGATTAAAATACTTGATTAGCAATTAATTATGCGTTCGAAATTAGCGCTATCAAAATGGGATTCACTTACCTGCCGGTAGCGCAATCCGTAATCTTCTTCCTCGTTGAAAAAATAGTGTTTCGCCACTTCGTCCTCGCAGCTGCGAACCACCATTTTTCCCGTCATTGAGGCTAGCGAAATTTCCACTTTTGCCCGCTAGGCGGCGCTTATGCGTAAAGGGCCTGCGTTTTAATAGGGCTCAAAAGTGAAACGTCAGAGGGCGTGGTTAAGGGAGGAGTTTTGTTACTTCCGGAGCAAAACGTCCTTATAAACACATACGACGGAGGTGAGATTTCCGAATTTGTTGCAGTAATCCGTTAGTTGTGACAAAGGTCTTATATTTTAATAAACAAACTATATAAACGTCATATTCCACTATACAGTATATTACATAGTCAACACCACAAACGGCACCGTGATTACAGAAACTGTATATATAGCACAAGACCTATACAGCAGGCCTAGCACGTTTGCTCCGGAAGTAGGGGTTTTTCGGGGCTGTCACGTGACATCTGCGTCATAAAGGGGTGGGACTTTTGAGCCCTATGGCACTACACTACACCACGGTACCTGCTTCGAGGCTACCGTCCGATGTACCCTTTGGATATTTCACAACTTTTCTTCGGATTTCCTACGGACATTGACCCGACACCTGGAATTAATTCTCGCGACATCGAGGTTCCGATGTCTCCAAGGGTGGCGCTTGGGTCCTAGTGGCGACCAATCAGAAACAATTAATATCAAGAACTTTAATAAACTTTTTCCGGAAAATTCATTCGAGTGCCAGGCTTACACCCTTCCACCTCGAGTTTACTCAGTGCTTCTGAAAACCCTTTGTTACCTTTGTCCGAGCTGCCATGTCATCCAACCCATCCAAGCGCTTTTCTGGACGTCGTGCTGACCGTCGCCCTTCCAGCCGGTTCTCGATGGAACACGTCGAGCAACCAGTCCCCGGCCGCAAGAAATGCCTTTCTTGCCCTGATTGTGTGCGAGGAATGCTGGACGACGACCTCATGTTCCGGTGTCGCCTTCACCATCCGGGTGGTCGCGGTGGTCTCATCACCGAGGCCCAAGAAGCCACGGAAGAGCGTTGGCCAGCGGAACCACCATGTCCACCATCTACCACTGCTGCGTCATCAACCACGGCCACCGCATCATCTTCGTCGCCGAGGACCTCGATGACCGCCGTTGCCGCCAGTAAGTTGTCGTCGCCGCCTTCCTCCTCTTCTGTACCTTCGGCACCACGTCTTCCGCTGGTCGTCCATCCTGGTCCGGCTCCGGACTGGGTAAAAGAACCATCAGCGTCGAGGCGAATGCCCATCGGGCGTGGCCGTCCACCTTCCTCGGCGTCATCAGCACCAGTGCCAGCCAGCGAGTTCCCGCTGACTGCGAAGGTCCCGATGGCCACTACCATGACGCCACCATCACCACCACCACAAGCGATGGCCGCCGCTGCTGCCCTCGAGGGCGACGAAGACATCACTGCTTCTGCTGCTCCTGCGGAGGAGGAACCCCAGGCTCCGGACTGCGAAGCCCAGGGCGCCAAACCAAAGAAGAGCAAGAAGAAAGCTTCAACCAAACCTGAAAACCGACGGGTTTGTGCCACTCCTCCAACAGCCGCCCACTTCCAGACCCAGGACTCTCCGGCGATGAAGGCGTTGAAGAGGTCCCAACAACTTGGGCGAACGGCCTTCGTCATCCAGGAACAGCTGCAAAACCCTGCTCGCACAGCGGTCACCAGGACACCAGTGATCGTCCTTCCTCAGCCATCCCTCGCTAAGGAGGAGCCAGGTACCATTCCAGACACCATGGTCCGTCCTTTTGGTGTTCAGCACGAGGAATGGATGACTCGTGAGGAGGTTTGGAGTCAACCCTTCACTCCTTGGGACAAGTACATCATGCTGCAGTTGATGGCTCCGTCGGCGGAGCTATCTGATACTTACTATGACGCCTTGTACCCTGAGGAAGTCGCCGACCCACCACTAGTCGAAGGAGACCCTTGGGTGGACCGTCCCGAAGTTCCACTGCCACCATCCATCGCTGCAAGAGCCACTCGCCGCCACCAACCACGTCCGCACGAACTTGATGGCGTTCCCATCAGCACCTTCGTGGCGATCTTCAAGTCGTCGCTGGAGGCGAGTGCCCTTGTCTAAGGTACCAGAATCCCAAGGTCCGTCCTCCGCCAGCTGATGACCACCCTCACCAGTGGATTGCTGGAAATGGACATCACGTCTGATGTTGCTGATGATGACCACGACCGGTCAGACATGGAGGAGGAATTTGCGACCGCCCACCGCAACCTCGAGGACGATGTCGCTGCTGAGGACGTCGCCGAAGCCGCCACCATTCCTGTTCCTTCCGTCGTTAATAAAGAAGAGGACCACCTACCTTCGGACTCCGTCGTCACTCCTGAGGTTCCATCCGTTGTAGCAGACGACGACCATCCGGACTCGGACACCACCGTAACTCCCGAGGTCCCATCAGATGCGGAAGACGACCCATCCACCTCCTGGGCCGATGCTGTGGACGTAGCCGACGATGGTGGGTTGGCCGTATCCTCGCCCTTCACCATGTCCGCCCAACTGCCGCTGGACGACGAGCCGTGTCCGTCCATCGACCTCGGCCACCTGGCCCCGACTGAGGAGGACCCGGGCGAAAAGTCCCTGGACATGCTGGATGTCCTGTTTGCCCTGCCACGTCCCCGGATGCTGAACATGGCCGTTCGTCTACCGAACCCCCTGCCCACGCTGCCGATGACGTCTCGGCCGAGAATCGTAATTAGTTCGTCTTTCGTTCGTTTTTTCGTTGTTTATGGCGTAATTCGCGCTTGTTTACGTTCGTTTTCATTTGTTTTTCGTTTGGTGTTTTGTTTGTTATGATGACGTCATTTACGTCGCTTCGTGTTAATCCCCTCGGCGGGCGCGTAGGCACGTTCCGAGGCGTGCGCGCCGCGCTAATATTTCTGCGGTCGGCGCTTTTTGTTTTTTTTTTTAGCGGGGGTGGTTCCGCCTTTATGTTCCCGTTTTCTTTAATATTTACGTTCGATTTTTTGTATTTTCGCGCCGTTCGCGCTCTTTTTCTTTTTTCGCTCGTTTAGATTTATTTCGTTTCTCCGAGCCCGATTTTTTTGGGGGCCGGTTATTCATTACGTTCCTGTTTGTTTTTTTTTACGCGCCGTTCGCGCGGTTTTTCGTTCCTTTTCCTTTCGGGTTGCGCTCTCATTCTTTATTGTTATATATTCAGTTATGGTTTTTAAATTTCTAAGTTCCTATTTTATGGGTCGTTAATTACTTATGTCCCTCTGTGGTTACGGGCGCCCTGGTTTTTTCTATTATATAACTTTGGTTCCGTGGGTCTTCTCCATGTTCCTATTCGGCTTTTCGGGGTCGGTACCACTTTATGTGCCCTATCTGGTCCCTTCAATTTTGGGGGTCCTTCTTTACTTATGTCCCGCGGTTGGTTTTGGGCGGAATTTTTTTTTTATTTACTTCCCCACCTTTTTCTTACGTGCGTCGTTTGGGGGGGGAAGATGTAACGTCCCTAAAACTCAGTTCCTCCCATTCCCACCCTCTAATTTAAATATAAGGATGAATTTAGCTACTTTATGGCCCTAACAGGCCGCGCAAACATCCTGTTTGATGTTTGCGCAGGTCGTTAGCCGAATGACCTGGTTCGGCACTTTGCTCGGAAGCGCCCTCTATCGGGATGGCCATTGGTCAGGGTCCTGACTGATGTCCAATCCTCCTATGGGGTGGTAACCAGAGCAAAGGGCCAAACCAATAATTTAAGGCCCTAAGTTACAGTAGGAGGAGCTACTCCTACTATTTAACCCGTTGCTCCCTATTGTTCTTTCTACTTGTGCACCGTGGAATAAAACGTTAAAAGGATTGAGTGTCTTTCTTAGGGCTTTGCAATTCTTCTTCAAGTCTACGATATCTTCCAGAACGTCGAGTACCAACGGCCAAGTCGCGAATCATCCTTGCTTAGTGAGCTTAATAGAAGTTATCCTCGGACCATTTAGTTAATTCAGTTAGTAAGTACGATTCTATAACCAGGAGGTTATAATTTGCAAATACATTTGTCAAAAATCCAGAAATGATTGCAAACACCCGTTTCATATTGCCTTCTACAAAAACAGATATGCGCTACACTTTACTAATTTGCACTACCACTGTGAGTTGAACGGTTTCAGAGATAATAACTGTAAACACGTGAAGGTCACGTTCTAGGTCACCGGAAGTGCGTTTTTCAGATAGCCCATACCTGTTTTCCTATATGTTCCCTCATTAAAAATTCATATCCTTTATGCAGTTTCATTGTTATTTTAAAAATGACCAGACTTTTCATCCACGCGGTATACAGCGTGAGGCACCTAAGGATTGCCAGGCGTTTATTTCGCAAACCATTGCAAGTGTGGCAAAAAGAATGTCACTTTGATCTGGAAACCACATGTGAGGAATCCGAAAACAGCATGTAGAATGACCTTGAACAGATTCGTGAATGTCTTTGGTTCACAACCTTTCATACCGCTGCTCGGAATGCACATGTTCCAATTTGAATATTGTAGGTTATGTCCAAATTAGTAAGAAAACTTGTTTTGGTTTGAAAAAATATGATTAGGTATTGATGCAATTGTTTGAAAACATTTATTAGACTTAATTCTCATAAGTTATGGAATGTGAATGAATTGATGAATTGGTGAATGAATTGTAGATCATTGGTGTTCTGGAATGTGAAATAATTGTAGTTGCTTTGTGTTCGAGAATGTCTTGCAGCTGTGGAAATAATCATTTCAATTTAATGTTTTATGACATGTACATCAATACCTCCTCATATTTCACACACACAAACATGTTGTCTGACACATTTGGACATGATCTACAACATTCAAATTGGAACATGTGCAATCCGAGCAGTGGTTGCACAGATGACCTTGAAGACGCTGTTCAAGGTAATTCAAAATGTCATTTTGAATGACATGTGTAGGAAAGCATGTTCGATACACGAACGATACATGTAAATATAGAACAAAACATGTTCGATACAGCAATGATACATGTATATATAAAATAATACATGTTCGATACAGTAATGATACATGTAAATATAGAACAAAACATGTTCGATACAGCAATGATACATGTAAATATAAAATAATATATGTTCGATACAGTAACGATACATGTAAATATAGAACAATACATGTTCGACACAGTAACGATACATGTAATTATTCAGGAATACATGTTCGACACAGAAACGGAACATGTACATATAGAATAATACATGTTCGATACAGTAACGATACATGTAAATATGGAGCAATACATGTTCGATACAGTAACGATACATGTAAATATGGTATAATACATGTTGGATACAGTAACGATACATGTACATATAGAATAATACATGTTCGATACAGTAACGGTACATGTAAATATAGAATAATACATGTTCGATACAGTAACGATACATGTAAATATAGAACAATACATGTTCGACACAGTAACAATACATGTAGTTATTGAAGAATACATGTTCGATACAGGAACGATACATGTAATTATTCATGAAAACATGTTCGATACAGTAACGCTACATGTAAATATAGAATAATACAGAAGTTGCGGCGCTTTAAGCAAAGGGCGTTTTTTGAGGCGACCTACGGCGCTTCAAGCAAAAGGCGTTCTGCCGCGGTTTGCGTTTTATCACATTCTCTGCGGACAGACAGAGATTTCAGCTTTTAGTTATAAGGACATGTACCGTATTTGAAAAGAAAATTTCATTTTTTTCCTAGGATTTACATGACCATACTCAGTATTTAATTACGAGCCTCATTTCAAAAATAAGTGCCGTTTGAGTTAAATCAAAAACCAATTAAAGGAAAAAATGGCTCAGTTGTTTCAAATATACAGGGTGTACAGAAAGTCTGGTCTTTATGCTAATAACTTGAAATTGAAGTGAATATTTGTAAATGTAACGATGTTATCATCTGTAATATCATGGGGGGGGGACATCGATTGGTGACGATATTTTTTACCTTGGAACATTCCGTCAAGGTCATACCAAATTTATCTTCGAAAGTTTTGAAGATAGGTGTGTAGTACAAATTAGTGGTACCCTAAAGTTCCGTGCATAACGCGCGCGGTATCTAATGGAAAATCTTATTTTTTTCCCAAAAAGTGGAGGTGCGCGTTATCTAACGTTAATTCTCATCGTCGGAAGGAATAGTGTACGATTTCTAACTTTTGGTTACGAGAGTTTCGATCTTTTAAGTTACCGAGACAAAACTAATTAACCTAACGTAACTAAAACTAGTTTGTAATACGTTTTGACACGCTCCGGTTCTTTTATGTTCACGGAGGTTTTTCGAAAACACCGTTATTTAACGGTGAAAACCGGTTTTGTGGCCAAACTCACGGTAACATATGCACCGCTCACCCTCAACATGCGCGTTATCTAATAAAAAATGTCAGTGTTTTGCCAGAAATGAGGGTGCGCGTTATACACGGAACTTTAGGGTATTTTGTAACGGCTTTTTACAACCGTCACATATACCGATACCTACTCGTACCGCGAAATAATTTGTGAGCCTACTACTAGTGTCTTGCACCCAACTGCTTTAATTATGTACGCATAACATTGCGTACCATCAGCTCTGCTGGCTGCCAACAACTGCCCCGAGGCCCTAGCCTCAGGGGTCTATATACATGTGATACATACGCCCACTGGCCATATCGCGGCCAATGGGACTTAAACCCGCCACCATGGGTGCGGAGCCCATATCGGTCACTCGCGGCCACCCAAACCCTAAGGAATTTGGGTGCGGAGGAGTAACGTAATA
>JAVBJR010000527.1:0-7303 GCA_031546965.1 Dysgonomonas sp. | reverse complement strand
CTTTTGAACGGTTAATTCAATTTTGAATCTCTTATCGCCACTGTATTCAGCGAGGAATTTTACATTTAAAAAATGCAGGTTAGCGAAAATACAACTATACATTTTTCTCCTACCATTCCTACCCTGTTCAATATATAACTTAGATGAGCAGAAAACTGAAGGCGGAATCGAACATATTTGCTCATATCTATTGAACAGCTAATTCGATTTTGAATCTCTTATCGCCACTGTATTCAGCGAGGTATTTTACATTGTAAAAATTCAGGTTAGCGAAGATCCAACGATAGGTTTTTCTCCTACCCTGTTCAATATAGACGGGGGAAGTAGAACGTTTATGGGCAGCCACCGTTCTGGAATATGCATCCTGACACGTCATCACCACGCCCATTATCCGCCATTATAGTCGGTATTTATAAAAGATATTTTGTAGCTGGGTCGCGTTTGTAGGTGTTTGAACACCCCACAACTGCACAAGTGCTGGCCATGTTTAGTTTAAAAACTCCAGTGCACTTTGAACCGCTTTCAATGTGACCCAGCTGCAAATTATCGCTTTCAGAAATGTCGACAGTAATAATGGCGGCCAATAACGTGTGGATGACGTGTCAGGGCGAAATTCCAGAATGTTGTCAACAAATAAACGTTCGAACTTAACCCGTCTATAAGGTTTTGTGAAAGATGTTTAGGCCACCAGGTGGCGTGGCGAAAGCAAGGCTAAAACGCATCGCGAATCTGCGTCGATTTGGTTCGATGCACAAATATTCAACACGACCGCGATGTTCGCAGTTATGGATGCTTACAATATTGGGGACTCGTGTGTTCGTTTTAGGCCTATGGTGGTTGTAATACGGTCACGGAAAGACTGGTCTGGACCGCGCCCCCTGGGAGCCGACTACAAAAGGCGACGCAGGTAGCATCGGCGTTGACGTAACGCTCGACGTTTCCAGCCCAAATCCAATTACGCGAACGCGCACTTTATCACCCGGGATTATCCTCCTTTTTCAAAGCTTTACCCGCGTTATGTGTGAAAGAAGAAAGATGGCGGCCGATGGATCGAAACGCAGCACATTTTTTGTGTGCGTCTTGTTTCTTTTTTTTCCTTTTTTCTTTTTTTTTTAAACCGTTTGACGTTTTACCTCGCAAGCCATCGATCCAATGATGGATCGATACCGATGGCAATTACTTTATTCGTTTCCGGTACAAGATTTTCGTGAACGATTAAAAGGTGAACGGTATCCATTGGGCAAAAATGACCGCCAAATCTGTTTGTTTGGTTTGCAAGTTCGAGATTTGTCCCCTTGCAACGGACAGAGATAAAAATGGCCGCTCCCAGCTAGACTTGTAGATAACCGCTATCGGAACGGTCCATTTCCGTTTGCCAGGGGGAAGATGTGTTGACTTTGCGAATATTTGTTCACCTGTGGGAAAAAAGTAATGATTATTTTTCAATTCCGTACTATGTCAACAATTTAGTCAGACTCTATTTTGCATATCAGGCTTATAACTAAAGTGTGAATTGTTGATTCGTTTCAACCCCGTGTCGAAACAACAATATTTACTTGCCAAAATTAGCGGAGAAAATACAAGGGGAGCAAACAAACACTTTTTTGTTATCTAATACACTATATATTTACAATTTGGTAGAAAATAAAAGAACATCGAATTTGTAAAATCTGGTGCTTCAGAAATGGAATATTCACATTTTTATTTATTGTGAATATACTTAAATTTTAAAAAAATACTGCAGATTATGCAATCCAATCATAATTACTAAAATAAGCTCGCGCAAAAATAAATAAAATGTATGTATAAGTTTGAATGAACCTTAAAAATACGGCTTTTTTAGGTCAAAAATCAATATACACTCGATAAACGTGATTATTATAAACTGGTTTGGCAGGTCGATTATGAAAAAAAGATCATTGGTCACGTGTCTTTGCCATTCATAATCCAACAATTTTTAAAATCATCATTATGTAGGCATATATTGGTTTAATTTGAATGCAGCCATTAATTATGTATACAGGCAAATTAAACATGGGAAACCAAGAAAGAATTTAATTTCATTAAAATCATAATGCAATTTAAATCAAGTACACATTCTTGTTATCGGCAGCATTTTTTCGGTGCGCCATCTGGTATCTTAAAAGTGAAACCATTTCAGGAAATAAGCGTTTATTGTCCATAGTCCAGTTGCAAATTAAGCGTATAATTTTATTAGAAACTGCCTATGAAACCAGTAATGAAAGGAAGTTAATTAAGTGCATAAGCAAATTATGTTGCTGGAAATTCGGTTGAGATTAGAATGAATGAATGAATTGTGTTGTTTCCTGATGTGTTCGCATTCCTAGTAGTGGTATCATGAAACCGCTATGACCCCGTGGGGCGCGATAATTGGAGCTAATGGCGGTGGTTGGAGGGGGGTCTGGCCCCCCCCTCTCACCCGTTTAGCCTGCAGATAGCCCCCCACGGGGCGCTTGCCCTATCGCTTACCCCTCACCAGGAGTTTGCCACCACTATACTAAAATGGCCGCAACCCCTGCTACCATTTTCATGCACCAAAGCAAGTCATCTCTGCTCAACTCTGTACTGAGCTCAGCTGAACTGAACGCAGCGTGATTAATATTCCTGGTTCAGGGGGGTGGGTAGCTTGGTACCCCTTGGTATAGCCTACATTGTGTATAATAGGGTTGCGTGCAAGCGGTGGCAAATGGCCGATATCCAGACGGGGCGAGATGTGACAAAAGCGCCATTATGTTAGTGTGGCCCATTATGTGGAGCTCGGCCGCCCCGCGCATCTCGGGCCCATGGTGCTATATAGTGTATGTCCCTCCTCCTTTTGCCTTTACCCGTTGTGGGGGTGACCACAAAGGTAATAGACGTCGTCGCATAGTGACAAAGAAGGGACGTCCGGTCACACCTCCGTCACTCCCTGCCGTTTGACTCTTAGTTGGGTGTTAGTGTGCCCCCCTTTCTTCGGAGCTCCTAAAACGATCGCCATGTTGATGTTTTCAACTGCATTAGTTGGTGCTGTTGCTGCTGCTGCTTCTATAGGCCTACCCTTATCTACAATCGAGGATCAGGGTTGTTGTCCTCGCTCATTCTACACATACACCCAACACTGGAACAGCATCGAAACACAAGAGATAACGATCCGTTGTGAAGCTGACTCATTTGTTTTGCCAAGCTTTCTATGTTTTACTTTTACGTATTGGTCGTAGCACCACTTGGGCCACTCGACACGGGGGTCTTCTCCCTTGAAACGCAGCTGGCCTCTCTATATAGTCTATAGTCACCCTATGGAGCTGCTAGCCCAGTGCTGCCACCTACACGTCAAACTCAACAGCTGTGACAGTTACCCAACTTGCATATTCAGATATTGTTGGCGAGTTAGCTTATTATTTATTATTTACAAAGTACAGTGTGCCTAAAGTTCTGCTTATAAATTTGGAAGTTTATGCGCCACCAGTGGTGAAATTAGGTACTGCGAATCATTGATTCTGAAGTCGGTGGGTTTATATTGGCCAGTTATATGTATTACTGGTGTATAGTAATACTTATTGTATATACGTCCCAGTGAAATGAAGCTAAACCTCTGCCCCCTTCCTGTGAAACCAAGGGGGGTCCTCTCATTCATTGATGACCGATTTGTTGCCACCAGATGGAGCAGCATCTGTAGTCGTTTAAAATAGGGTGCAATATTTGTGCTAAAGAGGCCACCGTTCAATTGTTTCCGCCTTGTGAAGGCAATTTCTAATTTTGATATCAATGACCTTTATCGGGCACTTAGTGAGAATGGAAAGTTGGGGGATAGAGCCATTATTAAATATAATTTGCCAGTTGTGTGTGTGCTAATGTTTTGTTTGATTAAATATACGACCAGGGCTATATACAAAGCTGAGAATTTTAACATTGTTCAATTGTATTTATTATAATCTGATAATGTGTGTTGCGAGCAAATGTGTAGTAAACACTTAAATCAAGTAATGTTTGTAAACAAATCTTATCTTAACGTTGATTATTTGTTTTTCTATGCCTACTTGAGCACAACTTTAAAACAACAGATATTTAATGTTGACATCAACTCATAAACAGAAGTTCACATTTATTTCTGTATACAGTAATTACATAACGTGGTGGAAACTTATAAACTATTATTTTATTGAAAACATATTAAAAATCCATATTCATTCTACATCGTTATAATACATATGGAAATTTACAATATTTATTTAATTGGATAAATACTATGCATTATATTTTTTTAATAATTTCACTTTTTAAATAGTTTTGATATTTTTAATTAACCATATATAATTCTATATATTTATTCGATAGCAATTTTAAAGTGAAACCTAAAAAAAATTAACTCGTGGAATGCATATAGTTATTCTGTTTATATTTATTAATTTAATTGACCTCTTAAATTAAAACATAGAAAATTCTTACACGAAGAACTTTATTTCCAAGAAGTTGAAAACGTGCAAGTTATTTTTGTTATTTATTCTCTAGGCCTGACTGTTTTCAGTATAAACATTTGTGATAAGGGCTTGAAGATAGTAAATTGAAGAAGGAAGGCGTTTGTTTGTGCCATATTATCTGTTTAAACAAAATTATAGTTGGAATTACAGAGTTGGTGAAAAGAGGGAGTAGTATATGACACTTAAACTGTATACAGGTGAATGTAAGGAGATTGAAAAAAGGCAAAATGATGTGTTCGTTTTAAAGAGGATCTGGGAATGCTTGGGTGGTCGGTGCACTTGAGTTTTGACGCCTTGTGTACCTAAATACCTACCTGCCAGTATGTATATAAGGGGGTGCTGTCCGATCTTCAAGTTGTGTGTTTATCTTTGAGCCGGGTGGTGGCGCTTCGGTCGTTTCTCTTGGCTTTTTTCTCTCTCGTTTGTTGGGTGGGTAACGTGGGTTGTTGGGACCAGGTCCAGGGATCTAAAGAGAGGAGAGAGAGAAAGAATAGAGAGATGCTTGGCATGCTTGAAAGGGAAGTAGTTATTTGATCAAGAGAGTGGCTGAGCTTGTCTGCAGCTTGGCCTGGGCCAACTCGCCACTCGGACTGGGCAAACAGTTGGAGAAATTGGGCTAATGGGCCCAAACCCCGAAACGGACACCTTATACCACTGTACACAGTATCGATATCGATGGCGAATAATATGGCAATTATTTGATTGCGTGCGTGTGCATTTTTCTTTCTTTCTTTTTAACATAGATATATATGATTATTGTTATTACAGTGACGATTATTGAACGTTGAGCTTCATTAGTGTGAGTGGATTGTGACGATCGAACTGAACCTGACGGCGAATTTCTCCAAACCGATCGATATATTTATTTCAAGAGAGTCTCTAATCGATTTACTGAGTCTAGAGTAGGCCTACCCACACACACACATGCACACACCCATTATAACCTTTCTGTACCTTACAAAACCATGAGACCCTAGGATAAAAGAAAACTGTTTTTTGTTGAAATCAAGGGAAGAATATTACTACGTACTCGCTATACTGGCGGTCAATTTATTGAAAAATCTTTTCAAGATTGTTTGAGGCAAACATAACCTGTAGCAAACAAATGAAGAAGAAAAAATGTGAAATGAAGTCTGGGAAATGTGTACACGTGGCTATTTTTTGTTGTTTTGAACAAATGTAGTGCAGTTAGCGCTGTAAAGATGTTTTTTGTTTTTAAAAGGGAGGAGTCAATTACTTAGGCTTGACACTGTTATATTTTTTTTTTCACTTTGCACGTGGCAATATGGATTTTGTGCATTATCACATAGATATAAATTACTTTTTTTGCTGGAAATGAAATTATCAGGGTGTCTATTTGTACTGTCATGGAATTCCTGAATTACCTGGAAGAGTGATTGCATTTTGCAATTGTTCATGGAACAACACTAAATTTTTAAATATTTAAATGTTAAAAAATTTCCAATTTGTTGTATACTTTGTGAAATTTCATTTGAGCTAAATTATTATAGTATTGAATACATGGAAGAATTAAGTTTATATTGAATATCTTTTGTGTGTAAAATGGTTATGGAAATTCTGAAAAAGTAATGGAGTTAAATTTTCAGCGTTGTATACATGACCATAGTCATTCTGATTACATAATAACATTTCTATATATATGCGCATATATTTTTCCTTGCAATAATATTGAAACTTTGTATATCTATACATGCAAAAAATGGGCGAATCTAGGAATTTCCAGCGACCTTCTACGTTTCTATCTGGAAAACTACTAAATGTGGAGCACTATTTCCAATTGAAAAGTCGGAAAATCGCAATCTGGTTGGGGCACCTATATAAAAAGTATTGGTTTTCATTGTGAATGTACTGTTTTCACTTCTTACAGTACATGAGAGTGTAGTTTGCATGCTGAAAATATGCGAATAATGGTTGAAAGTAAATGAGGCGCGAACGAATAAGTATATGCCGAGTATGGAGATGAGCTTGGCCATGAAATTTGAGAGGATTTGTCGTTTGTGTGCTGCATAATGGATCGGGCGTGGAGAGGGAGTGAGTACACGCTTAATTGAATGACGCCATCAATATGACTGAGAAGGGTGTTTTAGGGCTTGCTGCCACCCCACCCCACCCCAATACCCCCGATAGAAGTGCGGTGCACGGGCTTTTACACGCACCAATCGCTTTAACAAATCGCCATTGCCGCCTCCATCTGTCACCGTGATGTCCTAGGTATATGGAAAACGACAACCGGAAGCGGGTGCCATGGCCACCCTCCACCTCCTGCATCGCTCAATGGGTGAATGCCCAATGCCACCTCCACGCACACACACACACACATGCACACTCTGTCAATATAGCGATCTGTCATGCATTTCTCTCAATAATATTTATGCCAAAGTAGCAAAACCAGTGACCCCATAGTCGATACACGGTCCTGAAAGTTCGCAGCGCACTTCATTCGGTCGAGCACCATGATTGTACATGATTGGCGACCGAAGCGACACCTATATACTGTATGCATGCACCTTCGACATTTGATTTATGAGGCAGTAATGAAGCTTGTATATACAAAAAAGGCCAAGTGCAGGTTGAAGTGAAAGATATACTGGATTTAGGCACTATATGCATGGAAAACAAAGTTGCTCTAGCTAATAAATATGGTTGTAGGATGAATTTAAAGGGACAGGCAACTGAATAAAAAATTTTTAATATGTTATTCAGAGTGATAAACTATAGAGAATGGCTATTTGGTATGTTAACCAATTCACAATGGTTAACGAGTTATAAATTAAATTCGAAAAAGGTATGCTGACAGCAAATTC
>JAVBJR010000631.1:0-4205 GCA_031546965.1 Dysgonomonas sp. | reverse complement strand
GTCAACCATCAGTCAGGTCCGCATCTCCGAGGATGAAGTCCTTCAGGTGGGCTAGCCGTCTGGTCACCCATCGTGGTCGTCTGCTTCGCTCGCCACTCGCCTCTGGATCAGCATCGCCATTTGGATCGGTATCAGGTGCTGCCCCTTGGCCTGCAACATCGGCTTCTGGATCTGCTACCTGGGCTGCAACATCATCGTATGGATCTGCTACTGGCTCTGCGACATAGTCGTTTGGATCTGGATCTGCTACTGGCCCTGCGACATCAGTGTCTGGATCTGGATCTGCTACAGGCTCTGTGACATCAGTGTCTCGATCTGGATCTGCTACTGTCACTGCGACATCATCGCCTGGAACTGCATCCGCCTCTGCCACGTCATCGTCTGGATCGTTGTCAGTCTCTCGGAACAGGAACTGAGGTATGCTGGCTTCCAGTTCAGGTGGTGAGTATGCTCGTAGTTGTTGCACATTCGCAGTGGTCACTGTAGTGCTTCCTGCTTTGGGCTGTAGACTTTCAATTTCTACAGTGTTTTCATTGAGGAATCGCACAACACGATATAATTCCTCGTAGTAAGGTGCCAAAGTGTTAGGTCGTCCCCGTTGCGGGTAGAGGACTACATCATCAACTGCCAACTTTGGAGGGTCACGCGCCGCATCATACCGTTGCTTCTGCAGTTTCTGCGCATGTATGGTGTTTTCATTTGCGGTGTCCCGGTAAAAGGCAAGTTGCATACGCTTCTCGGATTCCTCTAAGTCATCTATGATGATTGCCAAGTTTGGTTCTCCCGGCAACGTAGGTTCATACCCATGTAGTAGGTAGAACGGTGAGAACTTGGTTGTCGATTGTTTGCTCGTATTCACTGCAAACAGTGCCGCGTTCAATGAATCCGCCCATGTGCTTAGCGATTGCACATATTTGCGCAGGCATTGCTTCATTGTCTTGACCATTCGTTCAATCATGTCATTAGCCTGAGCCCAGTAGGCTGCAGTTGAGATGTGGTTTATTCCACATCGATGGTAGGCAGCTTTGGCTCGTCTGCTGACAAACCCTCTTCCTTTATCTGAGACAAGGATGGCTGGAACTCCAAACTTCAGAACCCACTGGTTCTCGAGGAAGTCAAGGATTTCGCTTGTTCCAGTGCCACGTGTTGTCGTCGCTTCCACATATCTTGTTGCATGGTCGATCATGATTAGGACGTGTGTGTAGCCATTCTGCTCTGGCAGTGGTCCAAAGTGATCTATTGACACTGCCTCGTTCGGGGCACGGGGTATCTTACGAGGTATCAGCACTCCTTTGGGTCTTGTCGTAGGCTGATTTATTCGTTTGCAGATCCCACATTCTGCCACGTAATTGTGAATTCTAGAAGTCATCTGCGGCCACCAAAACCGTCGTTTGACTTTATCTAACGTTTTCTCAAAGTCCATGTGCCCTGCCTCATCATGACACATGTTAAGGATCATGGTTTCTAGGTCATGTGGCACAACAATTTGCTCAATTGCACGTAAGTTTCGTTGTCCTCGGTGCATCAACACATCATTTCTCAAAAGAAACTTAGACGCTTCACCACCAATACTTTGCTTCTTTTCGATGCACATCGCATCTGTCTCCTGGAGTGCACGCAACTTTGGACCAGGCATCACCATGATTGCAGCACAGGCGTCTGCTGAACGACTGTCTAGACGTGACAAAGCATCCGCTGCAACATTCGATGGCCCTGATCGGTGTTCAACTGTGAAGATGTATTCCGATAGATCGAGTATCCATCGTGCAAATCTTCGGTTCAATTTCCCAAGACTGGCTGCATACACCACGCTGTAGTTATCCGATTAGACCCGAAATGGCGGCCCACCCCGTAGGTAAATGGAAAACTTTTCTGTCACAGCCCAATGCACAGCCATGCATTCTAAAACGTTTGAATGCTGCATTTGATCATGAGAGTTCAGAGATTTGCTGGCGTACTCAATCACACGTTGTACACCATCTTGCACTTGCGTTAGACTGCACCCAGTCCTGTTTGCGAAGCATCAACCATAAGCGTTGTTGGTGCAGTTGGATCAAATGTGGCGATTATCGGAGGGTTATTCAGCTTCTCTTTGAGAAATTCGACGATGCCGTTGTGTTCAATCGTCCATTTGAACACAGTATCTTTGTGGAGCAGTTTTCGTAGAGGGTGTGTTTTTGAAGCAAAGTCCTTGATGAATTTACGAAAGTAATTAGCAAATTGAAGGAATGAGAAGAGATGTTTCGCATCCTTCTGTGGCTGGAACTTGTCGATGTCCGCCACACGCTTTGGGTCTGGTTTTCTTCCCTCTTTGGAAATGATGTACCCAAGAAAACTCACTTCTGTTCTTGCGATCTAACACTTGCTAATATCCATTTTTAGACCATTTAACACCACTCTTCTCAGTGCTTCATCCAATAGATCCAATATATCTTCAACTGAGTTTGCACCTTGACCAATGTCGTCCATGTAGGTCACGGTACCTTTCATTCCGGAAAACGTTCTTCGTATCACTGCCTGCATGGTTTGAGGAGCTTTGCAGAAACCAAAGGCCATCCGTAGATACTCGTATTTCCCGTCGGGCATAACAAATGCTGTCTTAGGGACATCTTCTATCCGTATGCGAATGGATAAGAATGCTGTTTTTATATCCATTATATTGAAGTACTTCGATTTTCCCTGCATTACCTCGTCCAGCACATCTTTGATAATAGGCATTGGATACGGAGTGTTTACCGTTTTCATGTTCAGCTGACGGTAATCATGTACCATTCGTTTCGGAGTCGATGGATGATGCGGTAGGTGAACAACAATAGTCAGAAAAGCGTATGCCGAATCACTTTCTTGAATCACTCCCTTTTGCTTCAAAACTTGGACTTGCTCTCGAAGGAAGTCCCTATCGGCAGGTGAGCATCTGTAGGGCCGGCTGACAACTGGAATATTGTCTCGTAATTCAATGGAGTGCTCTGCTTGAGGACACAACCCTAGGGTGTCATCCTTGGTCACAAACGCCTTTCTGTGCGCTTTCAGCACCTCCCTAAGCCTTCCCTTGTGTTCATCGTTCAGATCCTCCGTTGCATTTTTAACCACCGTTTCGATCTGTTCGTTCAGTTCGTCATCATCCTGCGAATTCATCTTCGAATCAATGCTGAGGGCCACGTATTCTTTGCGTTCCTCAGGTTCACTTACAGTCATCCAACTTGCTACAAGTGCTTTTGCATTCTTGGGCTTTTCATGTTGTCGTGTCTTGATGGGTGGCATTTCATCCTCAGGTATGACTATCACATCATTGTTGGCATGTACTGCGTATAGGACATTGGCCATTGCTCGCCAATCGGATCCAAGTAACATGTCAACTGGTAGGGCCTCAACAACTACAATGTTGGGGAGATCAACCTCGATAGCTTCAACTATTACCTTTGCTGAGATGGCATCCCATGCTTCACAATTTTGCCCCAGTACCTTAATTGTTCCGGCCCCCATCCATGGGTATTTTTGACAATTCGCTGGTACTTTCATCGCCTTAATGACCGATATGTTGGCTCCAGTGTCGATA
This sequence comes from Dysgonomonas sp., assembly GCA_031546965.1. Classification (GTDB taxonomy): domain Bacteria; phylum Bacteroidota; class Bacteroidia; order Bacteroidales; family Dysgonomonadaceae; genus Dysgonomonas_A. Next base: position 649 of record JAVBJR010000631.1, on the reverse strand, counting down.
CACACTTCCATCTTTGTGCCATTGATCTTTGCAACAATTACTGGTAGATCTCCTCGTACAGATCTAATCGTTCTTGAAGACCGAATAAAGCAATTCGCTGTTGGCTTCGATTGAGTTGATTCGCTTGACTCCTTTGCAGCACGACGTTCTTCTGCCTTTTTCGTCTTCTCTGTCTTCTGCTCTGGGCAATTTTTGGCTATGTGGTTGGGTTTCCCACAGTTATAGCAGTCACTTGAGTATTTCTTGTAGAATACTTTTTTATCTCCTGTTTGACCTTTCTTATCCGCTGGCTTTTCAGTGGATTTTTCGCCTTCGCTTGTCTTACCGCTTGATTTACTGCTCGATGCCTTCGATTCGCCCTTACACTCGCTTGATTGGTTGCTGGACACACACTTTTCGTTCTCTTTGATCCGTCTGGCTTCAGCCTCATTGTACCGTTGACGTGCTCTAGCCCTTTCGAGAAATGCATCCATGGTATCGTGATGTGTCCACAAAGCTGTTTTGGTCGCTTCATTTCTGAGACCAATGCATATATCATCTACCTGGTCCATCACTAGCAGGTTTCTACCATAGCTTGAATTTGAGTAAATTTGCTGTTTGGCCTGAACATAGGTCATAATGGATTCATCATCTTTTTGTACGCGCGCAG
>JAVBJR010000026.1:0-6460 GCA_031546965.1 Dysgonomonas sp. | reverse complement strand
TTATTTATAAATTTATTATAATAAATTATTTACAAATGTATTATGATAAATTATTTATTTATAAATTTATTGTATTAATTTATTATAGTTATATTTTCATCCTCAAGAAAAATTGTCAATTTTCCCATTGTTGAGATAATGGACATTTAAATTTCCGAATGCTGACCAAAATTAAAAAAAAATAATTTACTGATAAATTATTCGAACTTATTCCAGTTCGAACTCCCTCTATGTACACTAAACAAATGTGATTAGCGTTTGAAACTACGCTATTCTAACGTATTCCGACACACCACACAGGCTTCTAAGGAAATTTCTCCACTCATGGCTCACAATAAGAGAAGGCCTATTCAATCACCAATTTCCCTATTGTAGAGTTTGCTCTACGCACGTGACGCATGACGTAATAAGTTGGGCTTCAGTTGGCACGCGTGTGAGTAGGCGCCCCCTGGTGGGTGCAATCATAGCCCAGTGGGTTACATTGCGCCCAAAAGAGGGCGCCTACTGCCACTACAACACAGTCGGCAAAAATGTGATCAACGCCCAGTGGGTGGGAATGCGGAGGGTTGTGGTGTGTTGAGAAGGCCTTCTCTTATTGTGGGCCATGCTCCACTGTACGCCTGTGGCAGCGCCACCTATAGGCAGGGAAAAGCAGTCTTCCAAACTCGGCATAGGTGAAACGTGAGAATTCCTAACCTCTTAGTTACGGTAATCGAAAAACGAAGCAGCTGTCATCACCCAATTATCCTCGAAGAAACGATCTTCAAGCGAGCCATCCATCCTCTACAAGCAACGGAAGACGAGAATCAACGCAGATTTGCAACGGAAAACTGTAAGTCGACGTTTTCTTACTGTATTTGCGAAGAATCTGTGAAAATCAACGAAAAAACGATCCCGACGTGCGAGTGGCCATTATTGGGACGCGGTGACGCCGGACAGCGTGACGAAGCAGTACAAACTTTCACCAAGAGAGGGCGCTGACACGCGAGTTCTCCAACGACGCTTCTATCAACGAAAAAACATTGAAATTGCATCAAAGTTGCAGTTTTTCGATATTTTGCGCGAATATTCGAATTGTTGTGAGTTGTTTCGAATGTTTTTGTTTGTTTATCTTCTTGATTTGCCAAGCAAAGAACGGGCATTGTCTGGAGAGATTGCAAGCCTAACCTGTCCCTTACCCGGGTAACCAAAGACTTTTCCGTACAACTAGATTGCTTCTGTTAGGGTGTTTGGTTGCTTTTGAAAACGGGAACACAGTTTTTTTTGGGGGCTACCATTGTTTTGTTTCTTTTGGCGGGTAACAACCTAAAAAAGCTAATTTGTGGCTACGGCGATTGTCTGCGGGAACGAGCAACGGGGACGCTACTGGGGAACGTGTTACGAGATCATAATAAAGGTTTGCAGCCCTCTGGGTAACAGAAGATGGAAAAGATAACCACACAGTTTGAAAATCTCAGTGTAAACAACTATCGCACATTGGAAAGTACATATCAATAGTGCTTTATGTGCAAAAGATTGGTGGGTCATGGTAGCCTACCACATGCCGCAAAGACCTGATATTGATCAACGTCACAAGAATCAATGCGCTATGAATTTAATCCTGTCATCCGTTGATGATGATTCAATGGAGCAAATTCAAGATCTTGAAACAGCTCATGACTTGTGGAACCGCCTAAACCAAATTAGAGGGACATGTGATGACTACCACGCTAGAGATGTGCTTAAAGAATTTGCCACATCAACGAAGAAGCCGGATGAAACAATAATGGAATATTGGCGCAGGAAACAGGATCTACTATTCAACGCTATAGGAGCAGGTATGCAAATGCCTGACCACCAAGCTGCAACTCATATTCTCGGAAGACTGCCTGAAGAATATGAAATATTCAGAAGATTACAGAATTCTCAAGCACTAGATTTCAGCTTTAGCAACCTAAAGAGAATGTTGCTAGCAGAAGAAGCAAAGATGAAATCAGCGCAAACGGACTATGAAGGCATAGCTTCTTACGCAGATAGACGGTCCAAACCATGTAAACGCGGACAACAATTATCTAGACAAGGTCGCCAAGAAAAAGGGGATCTAAACCACGAGAGGAAAGACCTCGGTCATCATCAACATCTAAGGATGATACCCGGAAGGAAGATACACGAAAGAGAAGCTATCGTACATCAAGTATCAAATGCTACAGATGCAATCTTCTGGGACATATACGAGGGAATTGTCCTACTCACGGAGACCATGTTGTCAAGCAGGCAACAAAAGAAGATGAAGGCGCCATAACGGCCAACATTGCATCTGCATCGGCGGAAGCCAGGTTGATGGTATCAGGCCCGTAACCAGGGGGGTTCAGGTGGTTTACATGAACCCCCCAAAATTTAAAAAGGTCCACATTTTGACTTGAAATTTTTTGGAAATTTGGAAAACCGTAATTTAAAATAAGCTACATACAGTGGAATCTCTCTATAACGGCTAACCAAGGGATCCAAAATTCTGTCACTTATAAGGGTACGCTGTTATAAGAGAATACCTCTTTAACAGCACTCTGCCCTTCAAATAAAGGCACTATTTATGAACAAATTGATGAATGTATAATTTTCAAATGCTTAAAAGTTTGATTTTTTGAAGGACAATTTTGTATAATCTGGTCCCTAAACAGTTTATGAGAACATGTTTCAGCGAATTAATCAACAGAGGGCGTTGCTGCCCTTATAACAATTAATTTTGTAGCCTCGGCGGACCAAAACTGTTTTTTATAAGGGGTGCCTTTATGTGGTTTTCAATTACATGGGAAATATCAAGGGGGGATAAAAATTGTACTTTATAAAGGAATGCCCTTATAAGAGCAGCCACCGTTTTACAGAGATTCCATTGTATACCCAGAATAAAAGAGCAGTATTTTCCTTTCCAATCATCATGCACAGCCAAGTGCAGGCATTATTTAATTTTTGTACTTAAATATGATCGGATGTCACACATCTATGCCATGACCAATCACCGACTCTCATCACTTGCACTAATTCACATACTACATTAGTACAATCACAATGGGCATGTTGAATAAAACTCCTAATAGTTTAATAAAATGCAGTCCCAAGTATTAACTTCCGAGTAGAAACTCTGACTTGAAGCAGAGCCTCATAGCAAATAAAGACGTTGCTCAACAATTGCAGTGTGAGTTGTAACCTTTGGGCAACTTTTTATTGAAGTTTTGAATATGCTCTAACAATAATCTTGAAGGTGAACTGACAGGGTATATTTCTTGCAACCGATTGCTCTGAAAAATGTCCTATGCATGGCCAACATGTATTTGCATATGCCCAATTTTTTTCTAATTTTTCCACTGATTCGTTTTTTTAATAAAAATTCACAAATTTACCCTAAAATAGGTCCTCAAAAGACCTCACACTGTCAAAATTTACTTCTGGGACAGAGTGTATGGCACCAAAACGTCCTAAATGGCTATTGGGTATATACAGGTGGCTTCCCCACTTCATACGCTGGAACAAACTCTCCGTACTAGATTTTTTACCCCTACTATAGCCACTCTGCACAGGCCCAAAAACACAAACTTTGATCTGTCAAAACACTTTAAATAATTTTTTAAAAAAGAAAAGAAATGAACTCATAGTTTTAATTTTAATCATTTTTTTTCCGTCCGAATATCATGGGGTGTTACAAAACCCTGTCATTTCACCTTTAAACTGTGAGTATGAAGTTCACACTGCTGAGTACAATCTCTGGAGCACTTGCTTACTTTATATTCAACGGGCTTATTGTGAGCTTGGAGAGAGTGGTGGATTTATTTGAAAAATGGAATCCGAGAAAATTGATGTTTGGAAGTATTTTGTAAACATAAGAAGAGCACATAAGTTTATGATTGTATATTCAATGTTTCACAATAAAAAAAGTCCATATATAATGCTTTTTGAACCCCCCACTACCACTAGCTGGTTACGGGCCTGGGTATCACTATTGGATACATGTTCTATTGCTGCACCTATAACGAAAGGCAAGAGTACCAAGAAAGACGAGTTGATATGGATACTTGATAGCGGCGCCTCTGACCACATGACAAGTAGAAGATGAAAATTTCCCACCTGTCAACAAAAGACTACAAATATCAGATTAGCAGATGGAAGAAACCTGATAGCGAAAGGTATAGGTACCATCCAAATATTTTTTTCCCAAGGAACTGAGGCATATCCTGTAACCATTCATAATGTGTTGCAAATTCCTCGCTTAGCGGGAAATTTGCTGTCGATATCGAAGATTACCAAACATCAGAGGAATGTTCTGAAGAAGGATGAAGCCATCATCACAGACGGAGAAGACAACATAAAGCTTACAGCTCACAATATTGGTGAACTATATTGTCTGAAGGAGATATCCAATCACCAAGCGAATGTTGCCGAGAAGGAGAACAACAATGACACAGACTTATGGCATCGGAGACTAGGTCATCTCAACAAACCTTAGGTGAGAAACCGACTCAACCTTCTTCAGGAAGAAACGGAACAGTTAGTATGCGAAATCTGTGCAGAATGCAAAATACATGCACAGCCATTTCCCATAAATAAAGCTACTCGAGCCACTTACCCTCTGCAACTAATCTACACGGATCTCATGGACGGAGGATCTGTGCCATCACGCTATGGAGAACGCTACATCATAACATTCATAGATGATTACAGCCGTTTTGGTATAACGTACTTTGCGAGAAACAAGAGTGAAACGTTTGAGCTCTTCAAAGCCAACAAAGCACGAGTTGAAACGCAGCACGACAAGAAGATCCAGACCCTAAGATCAGACAGAGGAGGAGAATATTTACCTAATGAATTCAACGCTTACTGCCAAGAACGGAATAAAGAGACAGCTAACCATCCCAGCGACACCTCAACAATACGGAGTCGCCGAGCGACGCAATCGAACGTTAGCTGAAAAAGCTAGATGCTTACTCAAGGAAAGTGGCCTACCTTTGAAATATTGGCACGAAGCCATTGCATGTGCCACGTACACGACCAATAGAATTCCAACACGATCAAATTCAGGATCTACACCTTACAAACAGTTTTTCAAAATGAAACCGGCTACATCATTTCAGAATTTTTGATGCCAAGTATGGTATAAAAATGAACGTTTGCCTAAAACCAAATTCAAACCCTCCGGAAAACAATGTAATTTCGTCGGATACTCAGCAGAATCCAAAGCTTATCTTGTTTATGACAAGACGATCGACAAGATACTTTTAACAAGGAACGTTATCTTCAACGAAAAGCACTATCCAGCAACTAAAGCGGAACAAGTTGTGGAAACTACTGAATCTGGAAATCACCAGAAAACCATTACATTATTTGAAGATATCTTTCCAGAAGAAAATACCAACGTAAGAAGAGGAACACCACGAAGCCCTCAGGAACGAGAAACAGAACCTATTCTGAGCGAAATGAGCGAAACAGATCATGAAGACGATGATCAATTGCCAACCGCATCGCAAGACGTAGATGCTACGACATCGACAATACATGAAGATCCAGGGATGATTCAAGGAAATGAGCAACCAATGCAACGAACTCGTAGCCAAAGAACAGTAAGATTGCCTGCAAGATTGCATGACTACTGTTTAATTGCCAATGCAAATGAAGTCGAAGAAGATCCATCCTGCATGGCAGAAGCGATGAAATCGCAAAATAAACAGGAATTATAGGTCAGTCAGTCTGACATCAGTGGTGGGTAAACTTTTGGAGTCTGTTATTAGAGATGCTCTTCAGAAACATCTGGAGGATAATAATATAATTAAGAACACCCAGCATGGGTTCAGTAAGGGTAGATCTTGTTTGACAAACTTATTAGAATTCTTCGAGGTAATCACTAAATGGGTTGATAAGGGCTCTAGTGTAGATATCTTGTTGTTGGATTTGGCAAAGGCATTTGATTAAGTTAGCCACAGTAAACTTATTCGAAAGCTGAGAAAAAAGGGTGTGACAGGGAATCTGCTACGATGGATTAAAAATTGGTTGACAGATAGGAAACAGTGGGTAGTAATCAACTGGGAACATTCAGATTGGTTAGGGGTTAATAGTGGTGTGCCTCAGGGATCGGTATTAGGGTCATTGTTATTTCTAGTCTATATTGATGATTTAGAGGAAGGTATCCTCTCTAAACTTCGTAAGTTTGCGGATGATACCAAGTTGGCTGGTGTTGTGGATTCACTGGAGCAAAGCCAGGAATTACAAAGGGATTTGACCAGATTGGTGGATTATGCTCAAAAGTGGGATATGCAATTCAATGTTGATAAGTGTAAGGTGATGCATATTGGTACCAAAAATTCTGGGGCAGAATACACGATGGATGGTAAAACGTTGCAAGTTGTTACTCAAGATAGGGACCTGGGGATTATTGTTGAGGACACATTAAAGCCTACAGCGCAATGTCTGGCTGCTTGTAGGAAGGGTAACTTTA
>JAVBJR010000726.1:0-17609 GCA_031546965.1 Dysgonomonas sp. | reverse complement strand
AATAAAATAGAACTGTTTTCATACGTTTGCCTTAACCAAAATCCGTACAGTTAGTGAGCTTTTCTAAAATTTATCTATACAATAAAAAGATGGCTTATAAACTGACAAAAGGTATCGATAGCCCCACAAACTACAATCTAGGAGGTATCTCCAATATTTGGCTCCTAAACATCGACGATTTTATAACCTACAAATTTAAAGACGATGCCCTGCATAACACCAGTTATGTGGATGCCATTTACAAAGAAAACATCTTCTTTGAACTGGGTAATGTAGAAGAATCGAACCTCAAGGAAACCATCGGAAACGGCATCTATAAACAAGAGATCAACACATTTATTGGCGACCTTAACCAAGATATTCTCAACTGGCTGCAATATGCAGTATATGGGAGATATGTGGTGGTTATCCGCACCATGCACGACCGGTACTTCACATTTGGTTCCGATGGAGGAGCTAAGCTCTCGCATTCGGGACAAACAGGGCAAAGGGGCGAACTCAACGGAGTTGCCATAAAATTAGACAAAAGCTCTATCTACCCCCTATTTGAGATAAACCCCGATGCTGTGAAAACTAGAGTATTAGGAAGTCAATTTTCAGCCTATATGGTTACAGAAAATAGTAATAACGCAAATATAAACTACTTAATAGAAATTCCATGAGTAACAATCTTAAGATTATTAAGATCAGCGATCTGCCCGAAAGCTCTAGTGTCGAATCGACCTACTTTTTCGGATACGATGCCGATCCCCAAAAAACCATTAGCGAACAATCGGTCAAAATCCCCTTTTCGGCTGTGGCAAAAGCCTCCAACGAACGCCGCATAGCTCTTGTGATGGAAACCAAATTGCAGCTGATTCCTATCGGAGAAAAAATGAAAATAACAAAAGCCACAGGCAAAAACGTGACTCAGTTATGGATAAGACCAAATATTCCAACAGCCGGTGACGAGGTTGAAATAGATCTTGATAAAGAGGTAGATATAGATCTGAGCCATTATGTAACAGCCAATTCTGATGCTATTATTAGAATTGAAAAGGGAGCAGACCCCACCAGTACCGTTTATCTATTCACTAAAGTAATTAATTAGCTACAAGTTACTACGCCCTTAGGGCAGTTACTAGTTACAAGAAATTGAACACTAGTAACTTGTAACTTGTAACTCGTAACTCGTAACCAAAATATAATTATGATTTTTGAAATATCCAAATCCGACAAAACCTACAAGGTCGACGACTTAAAGCCATTCGACCAACAAACTAAAGCCTTTCAAAAGGCATTTAACGAAGCCGAAAAAATCGAGGGTGATGGCTTTACAACAGCCCGATTCGATAATGCAGAAGCACTGTTGTATACTCATTCCAACAGAGTATTAATCTATTTAAAAGAAATTGAAAATGAAGACAATTGATTGGAAAGCCGAATATAAAAACTATTCGAATGATAATATAACAGATGTGGCAAGTTACGTGTCCATTAGCGGATGCAAGATGGGCGATGGCAGTCGCATCAACCCGTTTCCCTGCAATGTAACAACAGCACCCCCCGCCAATTTAGTACTTGGGAATGGTTCTTTTGAAATCGTACATAATTTTAATGGATATACATCCGTTACAGGCAATTCGCGTCGTGATACTATTCTTAAAAATTACACCCACATCTCCAATTCGGGACAATCTCGCCACGCGAAGTATTTTGCTACGCTTACAATAAAAACACTTAGAGTACAAGGAAATTACTCCGCCCTCTATTATTTTAGGGATTGTATCCTCGATAACATTGTCTATGATTTGACAGCACCAAGCCCATTTTTGTGGTATGTTTCAAATTGCATATACAAAGGGTCTCCACTATTTATCAATTCTACCTTTGTTAGCACAATTAAGCAAAACACCTATTTAGATTTGCTGTTGACCGCAGATAGCACATACCACCTGATACGTACGGGGCAAGCATTGGCAATAGCATCTCAAGTAACTGTTAATCAAAATGTATTAACTAATAATGTGTCCTATTATGCAGCTTTCAACAACTGTTCGTTTGTGATTGGCAACGAATCTACCGCAACTCCCTTAATCGGGAATAACGCCAATGAACTGAGATCCAATTTCGTAAGTCGTTGCACAGCACAAGGGTTAACCGTACCTAACATCAACGACTTTGGCACAAATGTACCGGCAGGGCGATGGGTGTTTTCTAATACATCTATTGCAGGTGAATACGATACAATACAGGGTAGCGAGATAGACCAGTTTGCCAAACTAAGAGGTATCTACTTTGGGCATTCGAACGTGGCAGTAAAACAAGTGCCGATAACAACCCTGCAAAACATCCCTGCATCTTTCACAACAACACCCGTATCGAATGCTTTGGTACAAGACAATTCAATAGGACTGTTGGCAACTTCGGGTATAGCCCAACGGGTAGAGGCTTATGCCGACAGCAAGATTATATGGTTGGGAGGATTGTCTAAATTAACAACTTTGGCTCTAACTCATAATTTGCCAAGCGAAGCGGGTGTATCTCCCGACAGCGTTTTCGGATTGGCAAAAACCAACAACGGTTCTATATCAGCCGGTAACCATTACATTATCAGATCGAGCGATAGCAGCATGGCAACCATAAAATACAACAACGTACAATATACGTCTTCTTTACTCACACGTAACAATGTGTTTATGGGAGTTGCCGGAATCACATCATTTGAAAACGTATCGAACAATGCCGAAATTTATCAGGTCTTGGATTTTGCCAATCACCAAAGCATACAAATTCGATTGATGCGCGAACTGCCCGGCGGAAACATTACAACAGGCAATCTGCAAGCCGGATACTGGTATTTTGTTGAACCCAACAACCTGAACGACACATCGGGGACAATCACTTACAAAGGCATTGCACATCCTGCTTTTGACTCTTTTTGGGTCGATGACACAAACCTCACATTTACGGTGAATGGTACATGCCATTTACGCCGTTGCTGGAAACAAAATTTTGACATGAGTACCGAAATAACCGACAAGGCATTTTGGAAAGACAGGCAAAAACCCAACTACTTTGATGTGATTCCTAATGACCTGCGGTGTTTACTTAAAAATGACTCCTCTGCATCGGTAGAGCTAGCCGAGGGCAGCGATGGGGTGTATATAGGTAGCGGTCACCCCGAATTTTATAATAAGGTAAACGGTGTTACTGGTCTCCCACTTCCGTCCTATGATATAGTGGGTTCATTCTTGCAGATAAGAGTGCCGATAACAACAATTAATCCAATGTAATTAACTCAGTTACGAGTTACAAGTTACAAGTTACAAGGCTTGTTTTCTCGTAACTCGTAACTATAGACTCGTAACTAGAATATGGCAAACTTCGACAATGGTCTACCCCCTTCAACTACCTATATAACAGACAAATGTGTATCAGAAGTAGTTATACAGGTTGATAGCGACCCTTCCATTTTACAACAAGGGGTACAAACAATCGTTTTTAATACTGAGCAACCCGATAATAAAATCGAAGCAACTATCGAAAGCGTTGTCTTTTCGACCGAGCAACCCAATAATAAGCCCGAGGCAGGAATTAAAAACGTTGTTTTTTCGACCGAACCGGTAATAGGTAAAAACTTGGTTCTATTTTACTTGTAATTTATTAATTACCCCTAATCAAACAGTGTGAAGAGACCCCCTCTTCACACTGTTTTTTTGTTAAAAGCCTCCCTACAACCACCTTATTTTATCTATACAGTACAAAACCAAACTATATAGAATATGACATCACTCTTTATTAATTCGTTTCTCGAAAAAGATTACGAAACATTAGCCACAAAATTAGAACTGATAATAATTATGTGGATCATTGTCCTCATAGCCATTATTATAGACCTCATATCGGGGTTACGAAAAGCCACCCTCTTGGGCGAAGTTCATACCTCGTATGGGTTTAGGCGTACGGTAAGTAAAATGGTACAATATTATGGTCTGCTCTGCTTTGCCTTTATGTTCGATGTACTGGCATCGTTGGTGTTGCCTATGTCGTATTTTTCGATGTTAGCCAGCTTTTTTTTGGTATTTATCGAGGCAAAATCGGTATTCGAAAAAGCGAAAGACAAAGATCGACGCAAAATGAACGAAAGCATCAAAGACCTTCTTGTACTTATCGAAAACAAAGATAACATACTCAAAGGGGTATCCGAAATTCTCAAAAATGCCGAAAAAGATTCAACCGAAAAAGAGCAAAAAGACAATGATGATAACCAATAATCAACTCAAACAAATCTACCCATTTTCAACCGAAAGCAATAGGGAAAAGTATTTGCCTTATTTGAATGAGTTTATGCTTGAGTATGGCATCGACACTAAAGAAAGGATAGCAGCCTTTCTTGCACAAATAGGACACGAATCGGGACAGCTTTTTTACAGCGAAGAAATAGCCTCCGGAAAAGCATACGAAGGCAGGCGAGATTTGGGAAACACCGAGAAAGGCGATGGCGTGAAATTCAAAGGAAGAGGACTGATTCAGATTACAGGGCGAGCCAACTATCAAAAATTGACCAACGAAATGCGTGGTTTGCCGATGGGAATAGACTTCACCGAAGAACCCGACCTATTGAAGAAACCCCAATATGCCACAAAATCGGCTTGCTGGTGGTGGAACAACCGAAAGTTAAACGAACTGGCAGATAACGATTCTGAAGAGAACTTCAAGCGAATAACCCGCATCATCAACGGTGGATATAACGGATACACAGACAGATACAAGATATGGAAACGTGCTAAGCAAATGTTGGGTATATGAAAAAAGAAACATTATACATCATATATACTTTAATCGGATTTTTTGCAGGTTTTATTTTAGGCAGACAAAGTACAGAGTCTCAACAGTCTGTGAAATATGTAAAAGGCGAAAACATAGAAAACACTGTAAAAATACCCATCCCCTACCGGGTAGAAATTCCCGCAAAGCCCGTTTACCTGTATAAAAAAGCCGATACCGTATTCAATACCGTCGCAGCCGAAATAGATACCGCTGCTATTTTGAATGACTGGATAACTAAAAAGAGTTATAAGCAGAATTTATTTGATAATCAATATGGTAAGCTCACTGTAGATGCTTCGGTACAATACAATCAGTTGGAGTTTTTGAAATACAACTTCACCCCGATACAAAAAGAAATATCTACCATAAAGCATCAAACTTGGATGCCTTATGTAGGTATTTCTTATAGCACCCTCAACCATATAGGCATAGGTGGCGGAATATTCTACCACAACCTGGGCATAGGGGCAAGATATGTGACCGACTTCAACCAAAAAGGATTCGATTTTGAGTTGAATTACAAATTCTAAATCTCTCCTCCTTAAACACAAAATTTACACATACCCCGTAGGGCAGGGCTGTTAAGTTTTCTAAATATTGTGACCTCTGTGTTTTCCTTAGTGTACTCTGTGTTAATAAATTATTTAAACACAAAGTACACAAAGGGGGTGCACAGAGAACACAATTATTAGGTTCGCGAGAGAATTTAACAGCCCTGCCCCGTAGGGGTAGGGCTAGTATTGCTTGGGCATATACTTTAACTGTACAACACCCGTTAAACCCGATTTTTGTAAAGGCGATTGCGCATTGTAAGGATTCATGCCAGCCCATGTCTCGCGTTTTTCTTTGGGTAAAGTTTGGTCGCCAATCAAGCGATTGACCCACGTATTTACTACATCAATGCGGAGCGTATTTTGCCCTTGTTTTAAAGCCTGTGAGATATCCACACTGTAAGGAGGAGTCCACACACCACCTACATATTGGTCGTTTACCCATACTTTTGCCATCTTGTTTACTTCTCCCAAGTCGAGATAAACATCCTGTTTGTCGGCTGTAGAACTATCAAAAGTAAAGGTGGTTGTATAAATCATATTGCCCGAAAAATACTTGATCATATCATCTGTCGATGTCGATAAATCTTGCAATTGGGTCAAATGTATGGGGGCAGGATTGGTGAGCGCACCTTTGAAAGTTACATCCCAATCAGCCTTAAGAGGTTCAACCTTTGTGGGTTCGGGGAAGTTTTTTGCATTAGAGATAACAGCATTTTCGCCACGGAATACGATAAATGCACTTTCGTAAGCCTCTAACCGGATCGGAACGGTAGTAGTCTCGGTATCTGTCGTGAACTCAACGAGATTGCGAGTCTTTCCCGTAATAGGGTTAAATAACTCAGGTACCCTCCCTGTCACTCGGAATTTTATATCGGCTTTCTGAACGGTTGCACTTTGGTTGCTCAAAAAGTAAATGTTGGCTTTGTCTGTCTTGCGGTGTCCAAAAAGAATATCGGCAGGAGCTTTACAATCTTCGATACAGCCTATTTTAGAAAATACCTCTTCGAGGCTTACCCCGTTAAATATCCATCCTTTACCCACTTTGGATGAGGTTACTTTCGTACCATCTACAGCACCCCACAAAGCTTTTGCCATTGCCTTCACCGAAGCATCGGCAGCGGGCTGATTCTGCAAACTGGGCGAATGTGTAGGTGGAGGTCCTAAAACCACTGCACCATTGTTTACCAATTGTTTAATCTTAGCCAAAACTTCGGGACGCATGGTTTCTATTTTAGGAAGAACCAATACGCGATACGTAGTTCCGTGAGGCAAGGTTATCAGTCCATTTTTTACGGTAGCATCCCTAATGATTACTTCGGCATTGATATAATCGAACTGATATCCCAAGGGCAGTTCAGGATCTTGGAATCCGGTCATCTTGGGAGCATCTTCACCTATAAAATAGGCAACATCGGCAACATTAAGCCCTTGTTGCAACATATAATTGCAACGCTTGATGTAATCCAAAAACAGGTCGATATGCGAGAACCAGGTATTGGTACGATTAAACTCGGTACCAAACCACGCATTTGTGCCGGGAAACTTATCGGTATCGGGCTGATGAACATATACATGCAGCAAAGTATTGTTAACGCCTTCAGAAAAATACTTGTCGGTACGTTGTTTTGTATCGGCAGGTGTACGCCAAAAAGCAGGACCACCGCTGGTATTGGATTCGGCAGATACTAGATTTTTACCATAAATATGGGCACAGGACGATGCTGCACGGTTTTCGATATTTCCCAAATTGTTTTCCCAAGACGGATCTACATTAGGCAACCAATATTCGCCACCGACCTCATCAGATTGACCTCCGTACATCAAAAATTCGGAAGGGAAACCCCAGTGACCATAATTTTCGAGCCATGTAGTTAATCCATGTTTGTGACTCATTTCACGGAATCCGCCTACATAGTCATAAGCCACCTTGTCGGCAATCAATCGGCGTAAATCCCATAAAAAGCGGTCGGATTGAGCTTGAGTACCCACTACTTTTCCAAAATAGGTGGGCAGGTATGGTAACGGATCGTAACCGTAACGGGCTTTAAAGAGAGCCAAGAAATCGTCTGTAAAATTCTCGCCTCCCGATTCGTAACTATCTTGAACCACCACTTTAAAGGTTTTGCGGTCTTGGGCAGGAATGCGCTCCAATATTTTCCCGATAAACGCATCGAAGTGGGTGGCAATATGCTGTTTGCTCATTTTGTCGGTTTCGAGACCGGTTCCGTCAGTACCTCCTGGATTGTTGGTAACACCTGTGGGAGTCATACCCGTACGCAGGATAATCCAATCGCCTAGCGGAGCATTCCATGTAAGTTTGCCGTCGACAGTCATATATTTAGAGATGTCCAGTACTTTTGCAGGATTTATATTCAGGGTAAGGTCTTTGGCTTCGGGTTGAGGTCGCCACATATAAAAGTTGCTTGGAGGAAGCGGGTCTTGAAACATCTTTGCCAATGTTTTTTGAGCATAGTTTTCGACACGGGGCGAAGACGAAAGTTCTATTTCGCCAATACCATTTTCGTGTTGGTTGCTCTTCATTATCAGGCGAAACTCTTTAGAAGTTGTTTCATCAACAGAGATAATAGTGGGAGCATATGGCTGAAAGCCTACCGGCAAATAAAAATTATGCCAGTCGACCACAAACTTAGAAATGGTTTTAAATTCGTTCCCCACTTTTGCCTGCAATTCGCAGTCGAGATTGATGGCTGCGTGTCCCGGATAAATAGTCAAGCTACGCACAGTGAAGTCAGTCTTTGGAACGATGCTAACGGATACCTCCATATCTTTGGGCATGCCTGCACCATTAATAATATCGCCATCGAACAATCGTTTTTCATTTTCGAGTGCAGGTGTCGCCTTGATTGTGGCATTCTCGTAATTCAATTTGAGTAAATCATTCTTCGGGGCAAGGTATGCAATTACCTTTACATCTTGAAACTCTGTTGCCGGTTTTTCCAATTGAACCGAAACGGTTGTGCCTCCTTTGACCCTCAATTCCGAAGAGGTAAGATAACGCATAGCTTCACCGGGTTTTACCCAGGGACCTCCTGCTTGAGACCATCCGGGCGAGTTAAACATCCCTATCTCTATACCCAATTCGCCGGCTCTTTTCAAAGCTGCGTGCGTTACATCCCACCATTCGTCGCTCATTAGCTTCACGTTACGACCTCCCTCGTATGGGTCAAAATAGATATTGCCTATAAATGCTCTGTTGATGCCCACTTTTTTCATAGCTTCGAGGTCTTTAATAACACCTTCTTTAGAGATGTTTCCACACATCCAATACCAATATACCGATGTTTTGACGGTACTCGGAGGGGTTGCAAACTCTTTCTGCAAGGGTGCTTCTTGTGCAGATAAGTGTAAAAAGAAAGTGAGAGAAATGAGTATACTTAGCGTTTTTTTCATTATTTGGTATTTTAAGATTTCAAATTTAAGACTAATTGTTCAAATGGAATAAAAGTACCACCTCTTTTCGTTTATACAGATAGGGTATTTGATAGAAAGACTATACATTTTGTCACATTTGGAGTAATGAATGTAAAAAATTAAAGATACTTTATATCGATGAATGTAGGGATTGGACTCTGCCCAGCCCCCTACAAAGAATACTGATGATTTACACAAATGTAAAAATAACTCCATAAAGTACCTATTCCCTTTCTATCTTTTTTATAACTTTACTGATACATTAATTATATTGTACGGAGTAAAACGTAAAACTATGAATATAAGAAGATTACTTACATTTTCATTATTACTGGCAACCCTTACTGTTTTTGCCCAGTCGGCAAGCCAAAGCAAACTCAATCGACCCAAGCTGGTGGTAGGCATTGTTGTAGACCAAATGCGTTGGGACTACCTGTACCGTTATTACGACAGATACAGCAACACGGGTTTTAAACGTCTGCTCAACGAGGGCTTTACCTGCGAAAACACCATGCTAAACTACGTACCCTCGTATACAGCAATAGGTCACAGTACCATTTACACGGGGTCGGTACCCGCCATTCACGGCATAGCCGGAAACGATTTTACGGTACAAGCAACAGGGCAATCGCTATACTGCACGCAAGACGACAATGTGCAAAGTGTGGGTACAAAAGATATAAATGCGAGGGAAGGTAAAATGTCGCCCTTCAATCTCAAGGCAAGCACCATAACCGATGAGTTGAAACTCGCTACCAACTTTCGCTCGAAGGTGATAGGCGTATCTATCAAAGACAGGGGAAGTATACTGCCTGCCGGACATGCTGCCAATGCCGCTTATTGGTTCGACGGCGAATCGGGCAACTGGATAACCAGCACTTGGTATATGACCGACCTGCCTAAATGGCTCAAAGACTTCAACAACAAAGAAATGGCAAAAAAGTATTTAGATAAGGACTGGAATACTTTATACCCCATCGATACATACGTACAAAGTACCAACGACGACAATATTTATGAAGAAACATACAAGGGTGTCGACAAGGTAAAATTCCCAATAAAAACGTCCGATTTGGTAAAAAAAGCAGGGCTGGGACTTATCAGAAGTACGCCCTACGGAAATACATTTACACTGGATGTTGCCAAACTTGCCATTGAGAACGAAAAAATGGGAAATGGGGAGGTAACCGATTTTCTTGCCGTGAGCCTCTCATCACCCGATTATATAGGGCATCAATTTGGACCCAATTCGGTGAAAGTAGAAGATAATTACCTGCGTCTCGATAAAGATTTGAGCGACTTTTTTGCATACCTCGACCAAAAAGTGGGTAAGGGAAATTACACCGTATTCCTCACAGCCGATCACGGTGGAGCTCACAACGGACAATTTTTGAAAGACAATAAAATACCTGCCGGAAATTGGAACGCGGGGGTTATAAGGGACGGATTGAACAAATCGTTATTCGAGAAATTTGGGGTTAATAACCTTGTACTGAACCTCAACAATTATCAAGTAAATTACAATTACAAGCAAATCAGTTCGTCTACCGATATGGATGCTCTGCGCAAAGCAACCATCGAATACATGCAAAAGGTAGAGGGTGTTGCTTATGTGGTAGAAACAGCCAAAGTATCGGAATCGACTATTCCTGCCGCTATCAAAGAAAAAATAGTAAATGGCTACAACAGAGACCTTTGTGGCGAAATACAAGTCATCCTCAAACCGGGATGGTATAGCGACAACGACCTCAAAGGTGCTACACACGGTACTTGGAATCCTTACGATGCACACATTCCGCTCGTTTGGATGGGTTGGGGCATCAAACACGGATCGTCCAACAACGAGGTGTATATGACCGACATAGCTCCAACAGTAGCGGCATTGCTGCACATACAAATGCCCAGCGGATGTATAGGTAAGCCTATTGTAGATTTGTGGAAGTAGAATCGCAATTTTTTGCCCTACCCCCTTGTAGAGAGCAGGGCTGTTAAATTCTCTCGCGAACCTAATAATTGTGCTCTCTGTGCACCCCCTTAGTGCACTTTGTGTTTAAATAATTTATTAACACAGAGTACACTAAGGAAAACACAGAGGTCACAATATTTAGAAAACTTAACAGCCCTGTCTACAGGAGGGGGCATTTATAATTCAAATTGAATAAAACATGTCAAACAATAATGAACAGGCTCGTAACAAAGAGCTTAGGGATGAATTAAAAAAGAAACAACTCGAAATATTTGAGAGAAGCCTACCCATGAACCGCGAAATGTTTCAGAAGCTTTTTGCCTATTTGAAGCATACGACCAAAGACCAGGAAAACGACAATACGTTGCGATTTACTAAACGCTTCGTCATCGAGAATGTGGGCGAAAAGGGAGATGCAGTCATCAAATGGCTCAACAACAACGGTGCATATTCCGATATGGAGGTATTGTTTAATATCGAAGAACTGTTTGAGGGATAATCTAAAACGAAAAAAGAATATCATACAAAAAAAGACGCAAGCATTGCGTCTCTACAGGGTTGACTGATAACTGTTTTACTTATCTAACAGTTCGTCGTACAGTAATTTAAGACGTACACGTAAGTGGAGTACAGCATACCTCTTCCTCGAGATGAGGGTATTAACGGGAACACCTGTAGTCTCCGACAATTCTTTGAACGACATTCCGTCTAATTCGGTTAATTCAAACGCTTCTTTCTGTTCTTGCGGCAATTCGGAAAGAGCAATTTCCAACTCGTTCCAGATCAGAGAACGCAAATAAACATCTTCGGGCGACGAGTGATCGTCATCAAAAAGAAAGTTTGATATATCTCTCAGAAACACCTCATTGTTATCGTCAACCGGCACAACGGGCATTTCTTCCTCTCGGTGTTTTCGTTTTAGGTCGATAATCTGGTTACGGGTAACAGCGTATAACCAAGCCGTCATCTCTTCGATCGGATTTTCGGTTTTAAGGAGCTGGTAAAATACATTCTGAAGAATATCTTCGCCATCTTCTTTAGAGGTTACACGCTTGTTTATGTAGCCCTTTAATTGAGCTTGATACTTTTTAAAAACATCTGATATCTTGCTTTTCGATATATCATCGTTGCCCATCCGTATTTGGTGTTTTGTCAGAATTATCAAAATCGTCTAACATTTCTTCCCAAAGAATATGCTGATTATGTAATCTGTTGTGAAAAAACTCACGACGTTCGTCTCTTGTCATCGATTTCATTCTCTCTCTCAATTTATGGAGGGGATAGCTGGCACCTCTGCCCGATGGATCGTTGCTTTCACCCATAAACATTTCGAAGTCTTCTCCTGAAAAACGCTCGTCACGACCTCTGCCGCCAAACCGTCCGTCGCCTCCTCGTCCGTGCCATCCGTGACGACCATGGTGCCGGTGACCAAAGTGACGCATACCGTGTCCCATTTTACCAAATCCGCCAAACAGCAGGCGACCAAGTACCAATAGTCCTAAAGCTTGCCAATAGGTTATGGCAACAACGCCGAAGATAGCCGGAAGCAACGCGTTCCACAATAACATGGTAGCACCTACCAAGGCGGCAAATATAAGTATGAACAACGGAATTCCCCACAATTTTTTTAATTTATTACCTTTCATTGTTTTGTTTTAATTATTTGGGTTTGTTAAAACCCGGTTTATAATTCTTGTTTTAAAACTGTCTCTACAATTGAAGACGAAGCAGACGAAAATATATTTTAAAGTTTTGAGGAAAAAATGATACTTTTGTATATCACACTACAAAAAATATTATAATATATTGATTATCAGAAAATAAAAAACATTTATTTCTTTGTAGAGACGCAATGCCTTGCGTCTAAAAATAAAATGTCGGAAAAAGGAGACGCAAGGCATTGCGTCTCTACGGGGGGGCAAATAGCAAAGCCGGCAATTGATATTATCAAATTTACCGGCTTTATTTTATAAATTGCAAGAAATTATTTCCTCATAAGATTGGTTATCAGCAGCGGATTGTCTTTTTGTAATTCCTCCAATAAAGCTTTCACTTCGGTGGTAGTAGGGTTGGCTTTCAAACGTTCCAATTCGGTAGAAGTGATGCCCACCATTTGCAAAAAGATCAGACTTCCGTGTGGTGTATCTATTTTACCTAACTCGGGATCGGGTGCAAATGCTACGCCTACTATATCTACTTCGCCTTTGGTTTCGGTACGGATAGCACCGTTGGCAGGTATAAAATGATATTCTTCGAACCACTTTCCGCTCTCAAATACATAACGGGCGAGGTTATTCATTACCTCGATCACCCAAACGGGGTCTTCTTCATCTTCCTCAAAAGGTTTTAGGCGAAAGGTAAATTCGAATCCCCATTTACTGAATTCGCCGCCTGCTGCATCTTCGTTATAGTATAGTTCCGACATTCCGTAACTTACAAAATGACGGTGGAATTCTTGGTTTTGAGAATCGTATATACTGGTTCCATCCAACGGATCTCTTCCTCCTAAAATATAATGTAAAGGTGGTGCATAATGTCGTGGATTTTGATCCTCGTAAACTTCTTCTATCTTTTTATCTATTGACAGCCAACCAACTGCTTCATCTTCTTCAAATAATTGCCTATATTCTTTCTTTGTCATAAGCCGTCACAAATTAGTCATTTACAAAGGTATAATTTATTATTTAGAGTAAAATAAGGTCGGATGTTATTTTATTCGACTGTAGGGGGGCGTATTGCATACGCCCGTCTACCAATTATCGCCTGGTTCGGGCGTATGCAATACACCCCTGCGGCAGTAAAAAAATTTAGGGCTGTAAACTTACGTCAACAACCCTAAACATCCATGAAATTATTACTATAATAATGACGATCTTATGACCTCCGAAAGTATAGCCGTTTTTTATTTTAATTCGAATGCTGCTTTGCCTCTAATATCGGTTGACGAAGCTCCTATGATGGCTTCGAACGCACCGGGTTCGGCAACCCATTGTTGACGGGTGTCGTCATAAAATTTTAGCTTATCGGCATCGATTACAAAGCTTACTGTTTTTTCTTCGCCTGCTTTTAGGGCGATTTTGCTGAATCCTTTGAGTTCTTTTAAGGGGCGAGGCAACGACGATTTTAAATCGCTGATATACAATTGTACCACCTCTTCGCCCTCACGGCTACCGATATTTTTTACGGGAACGGTTACCGTAACAGTACCGTCTGCCGACATGGTTTTGTTGTCGATAGCTACTTTTCCGTATTGAAATTTGGTATAGCTCAATCCGTGACCGAAACTGAATAAGGGTTTGATATTCTCTTTATCAGCCCAACGGTATCCTACAAAAATATCTTCTTTGTAGGTAACGTTTACATTATCTCCGGGATATTCGCCCATAGCATTGGCTGCATTGTCTTTTAATGATACGGGAAAAGTCATCGGTAATTTTCCCGAAGGGTTTACATCGCCCACCAATATCGAGGCTAATGCGCTTCCGGCTGCACTACCGTTGTACCACCCTTGTACAATGGCGGGAACTTGAGCCACCCAAGGCATTGCTACGGCATTGCCCGAGATGAGTACTACTGCCAGGTTTTTGTTCGATTTAGCCAATTCGCTAATCAATTTATCTTGATTGTAAGGTAATCCCATGTCTGCACGGTCGTTGCCTTCGCAGTCTTGCCCGTCATCCTTGTTCAATCCGCCGATGTATACTACAAAGTCGGCTTCTTTGGCTACTTTAATCGCTTCGGCGATGAGTTCGTCAGCCGATCGTTTGTCGGTAAGATCCTGTCCTGTACTCAATCCGTCTTGTTGAGTGGCTTTTGCACCTACATATCCACGGGCATAAACTATTTGGGCTTGCGATCCTATGCGGTCTTTGAGTCCTTGCAAGGGCGATATTTCGTATCTTACTTTCAGCGAAGAGCTTCCTCCTCCTACTGTCATTACTTTAATGGCGTTTTCGCCTATCACCGCAATCTTTTTGGTTTTGCTTAGGTTGATAGGCAATACATCGTTGTTGTTTTGAAGCAATACAATGCCTTCTTCGGCAATGTGTTGACCTGCCAATAGATGTTCTTGTGTACCAAAAGAACCCCAAGGTCTCTTGGTATTCATATTGGTGCGGTACATCAGACGAAGTATACGGCGAACTTTGTCGTTTACCAAATTTTCGCTCAACTCGCCCGATTTCAACATATTAAGGAATGGTACTGCCAAGTAATATTCGTCGTAAGCGTTGGTTTTGTTCCATGCCATGCCATCTGTCCAAGTTCCCATCTCTATATCGAGACCGTTTGTAGCGGCTTGTTTAGTGTCGTGCGTGCCACCCCAGTCGGCAACTACCACCCCGTCGAATTTCCAATCCCTCTTCAACAGATCGTTCAACAGATATTGGTTATGACAGCAGTGTTGTCCTTTGTATTGATTGTAAGCTCCCATCAACGACCATGTACCTGCTTCTTCTACGGCTGCTTTAAATGCGGGCAGATAAATTTCGTGTAAGGCTCTGTCGCTCACTACGACATTGATGTGTCCACGTGCAATTTCTTGATTATTGAGTGCAAAGTGCTTCACACAAGCGGCAACGCCATTGGCTTGTACTCCGGTGATATAGGGTACAACCATGCGTGATGCCAAGAAAGGGTCTTCGCCCATATATTCGAAGTTTCGACCGTTGAGTGGTGTTCTGTAAATATTTACACCGGGTCCTAACAGGATGTCTTTTTTGCGGTAACGGGCTTCTTCTCCTATTACTTTGCCGTAAAGGGCTGCCATCTCGGGGTTCCAACTGGCGGCTAGGGCTGTTAATGCGGGAAATGCAATGCACGAGTCGTTTGTCCAACGGGCATTGTCCCATTCGTCCCAAAATACTTCGGCACGTACTCCGTGAGGTCCATCGGAATGCCATAGTTCGGGTATTCCCAAACGGGGTACTCCGGGGGAACTGAATTTAGATTGTGCGTGACACATTTTTACTTTCTCCTCTAACGTCATTCGCGAAAGAGCATCTTCTATGCGTTGTTCTACCGGCTTTGTTTCGTCTTGATAGATAGGTGCTTTGTTTTGCCCAAACATGGGTAGAGCAAACAAACTCAAAAGGAAAGCACTTTTAAAAATTTTCATATTAATAGATATAATATTAGTTACAAGCATTTTAGTTGCAAGTTACAAGTAAACGAGCCTGGTAATTATTCCCTCTCCTTTGGAGAAGGCTAGGGTGAGGTCGGTTAACTTTTTTCCAAATTTAGAGAACGAAGTTAGTGTTAAGTTGACAAACTAAAAAATAAAATTATCACATATTTTAAGCTGCCTTATTTTTTAACTAAATAGTGTGCAAAAGACAATAAGATAAGGCTAGAAAACGAAGGTATTATAATAAAAAAAATACAGGCATTCGATCTCTACGACCGAACACCTGTATCACCTAAAACCCTTAAAAACTAAACCTCTGTATCTTAATTATCTTCTTCCCGAAGAAGACGAGCGTCCGCTGCTGCTTCGTGACGAAGAGTTGTCTCTGTGTGTATTGTTGTTACGACCTTGATTTTCGGAGTACGATACCTCTGTGTATTTTCTGTCGTTTTGATTACCGTTCGATCTGTTGTGACCTACATTCTCCGGTTTGTTGCTGTTGTTATTGCCTTGGCTGTTGTTGCCATTGCCACGACCGTTTTTGTCAGAATCCCATTGACGATCGGCTGTAGACCGACCATTGTTGTCTCGACCATAGTAATTATTATTATCACGGTTGTTATTGTAATAATTGTTACTACTGCCTCTGCCATTATTGTCGTTGTACCATCTTACATCGTTTCGGCGGCTATCGCGGTAGCGGTCGTCGTAACTGTTGCGAATGGCTACTTGACTTCTGTTGCCCCTGTATTGCCTGTAATCGTACATATGTCGTTGGTTATAATACCAAGGATTGGGATCGGAAATAACTACTTTGTAAAGCCCGTACAAATCGTAGTTGCGGTACAACGAAGGCAGATAACGAGCCGAAGCCCATCCGCCACGATATGGATAATGGAACATTCCTTGATTTACATTATAATATACGTTGATATCGGGAAAATAATAAAATGCAGCATAATTATATCCCACAGGTCCCCAAGCAGGTTGAACCCCGATATTTACGCTTACATTTATATTTGAGGCTTCGGCTCCCGAGAAACTAGCCATTGCAATTAAAAATCCTATCGAAAGTATTACTTTTTTCATGATCCAGCTTTTTTTAATGTTACACAAGTGTTAGTGCTTCTTATATTCGTATAGATATAGAAAGTAATAAAAGGATTAATGGGCAAACTCTATATTAATATTAATTAACTAAATAAGGGGCAAATACACAAATTAGATAGGACTAAGACTTGAAAAAACACCCCCTGCATGTAAATAGCCCGAACCGGGGCATTCAAATCCGATTCGGGCTATTTATAATCTCAATCTAAAAATAGTTGGAAATAAGGTAATTATTCTTTTTCCTAGTCTTGCTCATTCTCTCTTTGTATCTCTCTTATTTCGGCTTCAATTTCATCGTAATCAGCATTCATTTCTTTTAGGCGTTCTCTATACCTGTTGTATTTTTCGCGTTCTAAATCAATTTCTTTTTGGTCTTTTTTATTTTGTTTCCACGCCGATACAAAGCATATTATTATAACTATAATTACAATAATGCCTAGCCCAAAATAGATATAGAAGTTTGATAGTATTTCGCCATAGTGTTTATCTTTTTGCTCTATGCGGAAATTGCTGTCTGCTTTTATCATTTCGGCAGGACTCTCTTGGCTTCCAATCTGATCTTTGGTTTCGGATTCTAATTCTTTAAAATGCAGTGCCTGTTTGTAGTCGC
>JAVBJR010000315.1:0-5255 GCA_031546965.1 Dysgonomonas sp. | reverse complement strand
CTTATTTTCCCTACAGTCAACTTATTTTCCCTACAGTCAACTAGTGAATTGTCCCTACAGTCAACTTATTTTCCCTACAGTCAACTTATTTTCCCTACAGTCAACTAGTGAATTGTCCCTACAGTCAACTTATTTTCCCTACAGTCAACTAGTGAATTGTCCCTACAGTCAACTTATTTTCCCTACAGTCAACTTATTTTTAATTGTAAATTAAATAGATTTAATCATTTTCTTTATTAATTTTCCCTTATAAATTATAATTTACAATTTAATTACATTTAATTACATTTGGTCCCTTACAGTCAACTTTTTGTTAGATTTCCCTTACAGTCAACTTGTAATTAATTAGTCCATATAATCAACAATATTTAATATTTGTCGTGTTAATTTTAAATTAATTACATAATTAACTATTAAAATTAACTGAATTTAAATTATTAATTAGTTTCAATTTTATAATAAATATAACGACGAAAAATAAAAGTTGAAAATTTAAAAATTCGATTGGTCGTAAGTTCCCGAATGTTTTATTTATTATTAATTTTAAATGATTAACCGTAAGTAAAATAAAAGTAGTTTTTCTTGAACTACATGTCGAACGGCGAGTTTCGCAACATGTCGCGACTGTCCGCGGACAAAAGAAACATTGCGAATAGCTGCATATTCATTTATTCTTCAAGCTCCGGAATTTAAACCCAATTAGTAAATTCATTCTAAGCTTTAATAGGCAAAAAAGCATGCAAAAACGTTTAGTTCCATTCCTGGGGGAGAGATGGCGCCACTCACGGCGGCCATTACGCCCGAATCTTCAAATGGACGCCGATCGCGAACCGTTCCGCCGATCTCCGCCATTCTTGTTCCCAATTAACCAAGTTAACCTGCTCTTTCTAATGGACACAGTATCTTTTACCGATTCCTAGCGGATTTTTAAGAATTTAAAGAAGAATTTTTTAACGACGTGATTTCGCGTGCCGGCGCGGGAAAAAACGGATTTTCGTCGATCGCGGCGGAAGTTTGTCGTAATTCGGGTTGGAATTTTTAATGTGGGTTTCTCAACTAACTAATGATTGGTTAGTAATGGTAAAAGTACTTAAAATGGATTGTGGGAATTTAAAAAAAAATGTTAAGGGAATTTTACGAGGTTACGCGGGAATTTAATCCGTTGAAAATCCGGTTTGAATTTTAATTTAATTTTGAATTTAAGGGGTTGTTATTAATAAATGTTATTCTAGTTTAATTGTACTTAATATAAACATGATTAGTGAATTATTAATTAGTTAGGATTATTACGGTTAATTAGGAAATTAAATTTACGGTTACGAGGATTAAGAAAAAATTAGGAATTAATGTTATTGTATGGGAAAAGTTTTATTGCATTTTCTGGGTGGGTCGTTTGGGTGTTGGGATAGTTTGACGCGGACGTTTTGACGCCGGGTGTTGTGACATTAGACGGGTGAACTACAGACATTTGGGTGTTGATATGTTTTGACGCGTGATTTATGGCAGTGGGACGTTTTGACACTGGGACGTTTTGATACTAAAGATGAATGTGACAATTGTATGTTGTGACGAGTGTAGTGTGACGAAATGAATGTGACGAATTGGATGTGGCGATTATGAATGTGAGGAATATGTGACGAATATGAATGTGACGAATATGAATGTGACGAATATGAAGGTGACGAAGTGAATGTGACGAATATAATGTGACGAATATGAATGTGACGAATATGAAGGTGACGAAGTGAATGTGACGAATATAATGTGACGAATATGAATGTGACGAAGTGAATGTGACGAATATAATGTGACGAAGTGAATGTGACGAAATGGATATGAGGAATATGATGTGACGAATATGAATGGGACGAAGTGAATGTGACGAAATGAATGTGAGGAATACGATGTGACAGAATGAATGTGACGAATATAGTGTGACGAGTTGAATGTGACGAAATGAATGTGTGGAATACGATGTGACGAAATGAGTGTCAGGAATGTAATGTGACGAAATGAATGTGATGAATTGGATGTGACGAATATGAATGTGACGAAATGTGTGTGACGAAGTGAATGTGACGAAATAGATGTGAGGAATATATTGTGACGAAGTGAATGTGACGAATATAGTGTGACGAGTGTATTGTGACGACTTGTTTGTGACTAGTATATATTGTGACGAGTGTATTGTTACTATTATATGCTGTGACGAGTGTATTGTGACGACTTGTTTGTGACGAATATATATTGTGACGAGTGTATTGTGACCACTTGTTTGTGACTAGTATACATTGTGACGAGATGAATGTTGTGACGAATACATGTGTTGAAATGTATGTGTCGAGTGTATTGTGACGAATTGTTTGTGACGAGTGTATTGTGACGACTTGTCTGTGACGAGTATATGTTGTGACGAGATGTATGTGACGAGATGAATGTTGTGACGAATACATGTGTTGAAATGTATGTGTCGAGTTTATTGTGACGAACTGTTTGTGACGATTATGTGTTGTGACGAGATTAATGTTGTAACGAATGCATGTGTTAAGTGCATTGTGACGAGTATATATTGTTACGAGTGAATTGTAACGACTTGTTTGTGACTAGTATATGGTGTGACGAGATGGTTGTGACGAAATGACTGTGACGATAATCTTGTGACGAGATGAATGTTGTGACGAATACATGTGTAGGAATGAACGTGTCGAGTGTATTGTGACGAATTGTTTGTGACGAGTTTATATTGTGACGAGTGTATTGTGACGACTTGTTTGTGCACATTGTGACGAGATGAATGTTGTGACGAATACATGTGTTGAATTGTATGTGACGAATTGTTTGTGACGAGTGTATTGTGACGACTCGTTTGTGTCTAGTATATGGTGTGACGAGATGGTTGTGACGAAATTAATGTTGTGACGAATACAAGTGTTGAAATAGCTGTCGAGTGAATTGTGACGAATTGTATGTGACGAGATGAATGTTGTGACGAATAAGTGACGAAACGAAAGTGTCCATTGTGTGTTTTCTCCCCAAGAGTCGGGATTGTTTTTGCCTGTAGGTGGCGCTGCCATCACTTGTCAAATTCCTTCCCCCCACACGACCAATAAGTGTCAGTTTTCATTGTGTGACGTCACCAAACCGGAAGTGACCCGCCCTTTGCGCGTTCGAGTGGTTGGCAAACACGCAGATGGATGTTTTGAAAGGAGGGGGCGTGGCCTATTGTTTGTCTAACGCTTCGTTTCCCTGATTGGCCGATCGCAATGACCGTCGTGACGTCACCAGAAGTCTTGGCAGTTGATTGTAGAGGAATTTCCGGATGTTGCATCAAATTGCATCATCGTTTGTTGTTTTTTTGATTGGTGGAGGGGGAAAGGGGAGGGGCGTGTCTATTTTTAGACCTATTGGCCAATAGATTGATGTTCCGGAAGTGAGTTTTCAAGCAATGAGGCCAAAATCGATGGCAGATGGTAATAAATCACGTGTGAAGACGTTGTGCGCATGCGCACTACTCTATCTCCTTAACCTGCAAAAAATACACTGTTTTTTACCTTGGATTTTTCCATAGTTTTTAATGTTTTTTTTTTTCTCGCAATTTTTATTTAATATTTGTGTTTTATTATTTGATGGTAATTTAATATTTATGTTCTATGGTTATTTAATATTTATGTTTCACGGTTTTTATTTAATAATTATGTTTCATGTTTTATAAATACCTTTCACTTATTTATTAATTACGTTTCATATTCATTTAATAATTATGTTTTATGGTTATTTGATAATTACGTTTAATAGTTTAATAATTATGTTTATTATTTTAATAAGTTTGTTGAATATTTGTTTAATAATTAATAATAGTTATTTAATATTTGTTTAATGGTTATTTAATAATTACGTTTTATAGTTATTTGATAATTACGTTTAATATTTGTTCAATAATTATGTTTAATATTTATTTAATATTTATGTTTAATAGTTATTTAATATTTCTTTAATGGTTATTTAATAATTACGTTTCATGTTTTAATAATTACGTTTAATATTTATTTAATAATTGTGTTTAATAGTTATTTATTAATTGTGTTTAATATTTGTTTAATAATTATTTAATAATTATGTTTAATAGTTATTTAGTAATTATGTTTCATAGTTATTTAATAATTGTGTTTAATATTTGTTTAATATTTATGTTTAATATTTGTTTAATAATTACGTTTAATAGTTATTTATTAATTACGTTTAATAGTTATTTAATAATTGTGTTTAATGTTTGTTTAATAATTATGTTTAATATTTGTTTATTAATTGTGTTGAATATTTATTTAATAATTATGTTTAATATTTATTCAATAATTATGTTTCATAATGTTTTAAAAATACCTTTCACTTATTTATTAATTACGTTTAATATTCATTTATTAATTTTGTTTACTAGTTATTTAGTAATTAGGTTTAATAGTTATTTAATATTTATGCTTCATATTTTTGCTATTTATATTTAAAAACTTACTTTGCAATGTATATTTTTAAATATGCAAAGTGCGGAGTTTTATGAACTACTCTGCAATATATTTGTTATTTTCTATTTTGTTTAAAAAATGCAAAGTCTGGAACTTTGCAACTGTTTAAAATTCAAACTGGAATATTCAGCAACTTTGCAGTTTATAAAATTGCAAAGTGCGGAGTTTGCAAACAATGCAATTTAATTAAAATTAGATGAAAATTTTAGATCGAGGCGTTTGCAGCGCCCCTGGCGGCCAAATGATGCAATATTATGTTTACCTTGTGCTGCGCAATTGAACTGTGGGAAATGGACATGTGTAAATTCTTTTTTCCAACTTTGCAATCGTTGTTGACCACTCTGCAATTCTGTGATCACATCACAGTACATTGAACACTTTGTGGTCATATTTTGTTGTTTGAGAAATTGCAGAGTTGTATTTCCTTTGCGAACTTTTGCAGAGTAAATCAAACTTTTGCAGAGTTCATTAAATAAAACTTTTGCAGAGTTAATTAAATAAAACTTTTGCAGAGTTAAATAAATACTTTGCAGAGTTAAATCAAACAATTGCAGAGTTGATTATATAACTTTTGCAGAGTTAATTAAATCAAACTTTTGCAGAGTTAATTTAATTAATCAAACTTTTGCAGAGTAAATCAAACTTTTGCAGAGTTCATTAAATAAAACTTTTGTAGAGTTAAAATCAATATTTTGCAGAGTTAATTAAAACTTTTGCAGAGTTAATTAAATAAAA
>JAVBJR010001126.1:0-4646 GCA_031546965.1 Dysgonomonas sp. | reverse complement strand
TTGTTGATTGGTATATGGGCAGACGTCGGCCTCCACGGAAATTTGGTCTTCCGATGTATGTGCTCTCGAACCAATCAAGTACTGGTTGAAGATCCTCAAATGTGCCCATCAAGTAACCTGATAGTGCTTCAAATGTTTCGTCGATATCTGCGATTGGCACAAACGCAATGGAAATTATCATTCGAGTTGAAAGGGCAAACTCAGGATCATTATTATATTGGCCAGAGAGTCCAGCATCTGCAACTTGTCGATGCATATTTTGGGCTAGATGGAAGAGACAGCCATGAAGTAGAACTCCGGGAAATGCATCGTTAACAGCATTGATGGCAGCCAATTCAAAATCAATAGCTACTGATGTTGGTTGTAGCTGTGGCCAAATCTATAAAATTTAAAATTCTATATATTGTTAAAAACTCATATGTATACAAAATTACTAATGCTTACCGCTTTCATCGTTGTGAACAAGGTGTCATAGGTGGCACGTTGTTTATTCGGTAGCAGAGCGTATACAACTGGAAGAACATACCCACCACGTTTGGCTGAGATGACGTATACTTGGCTGAACATGGGAGGTGCAATTTTGAACGTCCCGTCTACGAAAAGGTGCTGCCTGTGATCGCTCCATATGCTTTTGCTCTGTCTTCCGAACACCAAAATGCGTTGGCCATTCGCATTTTGAACGTCGGCAAGAAGGAACTCCTCCGGTTGACCTGGTGTAGCCTCATAAAGCCGATATGCATTGGGAATAATCTGAATCATAAGATCGAGGTTAAAATTACATTGTTCATTACCTGAATTATCAGATTGTTATACCAATGTCTGAATGTCATGTGGCACTGGAGGAGCAGCTGCAATTAATCCGCGTGCATGCTGTACCATCCTTCTAACTGCATTCTTTGTTGGCATGCAGCCCTGTACAGCAGGGCCAGTATTAACCAATGCTTGATTTAAAATCTGCCCTGGAGTCTGTAAAAGACAAATACTGATACTTTAGAAATATTACGACAACAATGATTGGTAATCATAAATGCCTCAAGGGTCTCAACGGCTCTACGCCTCATTCCAGTTTTTATTCTTGCCACTTGGACTAGAGCAGCACTGCTCCCATGGTTGTGCTCATGCATTCGTTTCCAGCAATGTCTGTGTGAATTCGAGCAGGACACCGGTTGACATTCTTTTAGCTGCACCTCCAAAATGATGTGAGACCATCACAACTATTCCGGTCAAACGTATACATAAATCCCTGGTCAGCTATCTTGGGTCTATCCTTTTTTGTGAGAAGAGGGGTATCCATTTCTGAAATGATAGCTATGCATGCAATTATATTCATTAATTTTACATTCTATAAGCCAGTACAAATTCAATGACATTTTATTGATTCAAATATCAATATAACCAAATACAAAGGGACAGATAATGTCACAGTGACGTTATACATATTCCTAATACAAATTCCACTTTAACAAGCTCTTTTCGTTAATGGTAATTATATTGTGACATTTTTGGTAGTTTAATACAATGAACTGTTCTTCAAAGGTGAGGTAAATGGTAAATTCAACCTCCTATAAAATGCAATTTACTCTCTTTTAGCAAGTTCTTTCTTGGTATGTTTTTAAATCTTATACTTTTATAATGTAAATAAAGGCAATCAAAAGATTTGCTAATGCTCAGTTTGTATTCATTGAACAACATGAAAACAATTAATATCATACATAACATGGTGTTGTAACATTAGAAAAATGTTTGCATATTTGTATACACTGTTTTACTTTTAAAATAACATTTTTTACATTTGTTATTCATCAGAACAAATACCGTAGAAACTCTAAACTAATATTTTTGATCAGACTTTTGTATTAGTTTACAGTAGAATTTCTCTGAACTAATAACCTTGAGTACGGTGGCCCAAAACCGCCAATCGCAATAACGCTGTTTTATACGTTTTGAAGTGAAAATCATGTTCATTTTAATATTAAAATTAAACTAATTTGCATTTTAGTATAAAACACATTTCCATTTCAAAAACAAAGTCATTTTCATTTTAATATTGAACTCATTTCCATTTTAAAAACAAAATGGAAATGGGTTTTACATTAAAATGAAAATGACTTTTATTAAAATCGAAATGTGCTTTGTTTTAAAAGTGGAAATGGGTTTAATATTAAAATGAAAATGACTTTGTTTTTAAAATCGAAATGTGTTTTGTTTTTAAAATGGAAATGAGTTTAATATTAAAATGGAAATGAGTTTAATATTAAAATGAAAATGACTTATTAAAATCGAAATGTGTTTTGTTTTAAAAATGGAAATGCGTTTAATATTAAAATAAAAATGACTGTTATTAAAATCAAAATGTTTTGTTTTTGAAATAGAAATGAGTTTTGTGGGCTTGCTGATTCGAGTTTGGTCATGGAAGGTTCCTCTAAAATGACTCTGTCAACTTTTATTGTAAGTTTTTTATGCCTTTTTTATGCTGATTGATATTATTCAACTGTTCTTATTTTATCTGTAGATATTTTTATTGTCACTCCTTGACTTGCCATTTTTTGACTCGACAATTGTACTTAGGCTTGTTGTACTCTTTCTGGTTAGTGTTTTATATATTGGCTGGTTGTATAACTTTTTTGATAAGTGTTTAACACATTGCTCATATTCTCGTGATTTTAGTATGCTCCTGATGATGACTAGCTGGGTCTAGTCGAAACATGTTAAGCTAATACTGTATTAGCAATAAAAGACATATAAGAGGAGGAGTATCAATTATTGTGAATCAATGAACCTCTTAGTAAACTCCAATTTTTAAATGAGTGAGTGAAAATGACTTTGTTTTTCAAATAGAAATGTGTTTTATACTAAAATGCAAATTACTTTGATTTTAATATTAAAATGAACATGATTTATTTCACTATAAAACGTATAAAACAGTGTTATTGCGATTGGCGGTTTTGGGCCACAATAGTACGGTAAACATAATATAAAATATGGTAAATTACAAACCACCTTAAAATATTATGAAATTATAATGGAAATTCTCATGACATCATGACCATTTGGGAGAAAAAATAGACACAATCCTATTGAATAAATTGAAACAATCAAATAGGTAGGTATTTCATAGAATAAGAAATTGTCCTTACCAAAATGTTCTGCTGGACTCCCTGGATAGTTCTACATTGATGCAAAGATTTCATGGGGCTTATATACTGTCCAAACTATAGTATTGCAGAAAGCTGGATAAATGCGGTTCTACTGCCCTTGTTGTGATGTTTGATGCCCAGGTGGGGCCATTGTCTTAATCGTCCCCTAACAGCAATTTCTTTCTTAAGACTCCAGAAATAAGTTTTTAACTGATATAGTAGGCATTGTATCCAGCATTTGTGGCCACCCAGAAATAACTTGGTGTACAATTGCAGTAATTTTAATTAAGGTATTTAATTTCTAGCATGATATTTCACAATGTGCTCCAGAAATAAGTGCATGTGCAGGGTATGCAATTTGTGTACACCCTGCATACACCAAAATGAATTATGTGCAAACAGTTTGATGCAACTTTTCTTTATTGGGATCTTGAATGTATAATTTTGTACACAATAAAGCAAATTGAAATAATGAAACAAATCTGCAGGGATACTCAATGTAAAGAGCGCACAAAAATGAATGAATGCAATATATTATATAAAGTGAATAAATTACATAACCAGTGTATCACACCCAGTAATTATAACCCAAATATGGACTGTTTATTGGGTAGATTTGGAAATGCATGTTCATTGATTAATTGTGGCAACTGTAAAAAACATTATTGTTTAATATAAATATTACACAGTGGCATAAAAATGATTATATTATAATTAACAATCCACCTCATCCAATTGTGACATAAAGGAGGAATACATTCGGTAATTTTCTTTCCACTTTGGTTCTACAGCATCAACGTAAAATCTAGCTCCAGTGCTGAAATCTAAACTGTCATCTTCGATAATTTACCTGAAATACGAAAAATGAAAGGCGAAACTTTCCGAAGTGTTCGGCGCCCATTCCCCTGGCACCCAACCGCAGGCACCCACATTCATGCGCCCATATACGGGCGCCCAACCATCGGCGCCCAACCATCGGCGCCCAACCATTGGCGCCCAATCCACCCCGCGCCCAACCATCGGCGCCCAATCCAACCTGCGCCCAATGGCGGGCGCCCATATACTTGCGCCCATATACTGGCGCCCACACGTTCGCGCCCAAAGCCCCGCTATAACAGCTAGCTATAACAGCTAAAATACTACTCCTGAACACCTTATTTACCACTCCACAACACCTTCTGTTTTCTGTGTGTAGCTGCATTCAACCAATGTGTGGTGCGGCGGAATACGTTCGAATTGTAGCGGTTTTATCCGCCACAATACTCGGCGTCTAGGAAACTGAGTATTTAATAGAAAAGAAGAAATAAAAGAGAAAGAAAAGATATAATAAAATAGAACAGGAACGATTTATTGCACAAATAAACACATTGGAACACCAGATCAACTCAATCCCTACTTCAAAGGAAAAAACACAATCCCTAAGCAATTAGGGTCAAACAAGAACAATTATACAATGCGAAAATCACAACCAATACCTTTACAAAGGATTTATAATTACCCCACCTCACT
>JAVBJR010000841.1:0-2995 GCA_031546965.1 Dysgonomonas sp. | reverse complement strand
ACAATTAGAGAAATTGGAAATAATTATAAAATACCTCCTGCTGGTGCTATGAAGAGTGCTGAACAACTACCAACTGCATAACACAATATACACATACATTATGAAAAGGACTGGACAGAGGTACCACTCGTGAGCGCAAATAAAATGCTTGAATGTGGACATTGGATACAGATTTAAGAACTGGCTGGATAAGCAATGCTGGATGGGTCTTTCTTCTTCTGGGCATGAATCGAGAAGTTAATCTTATGTGACTATGTGTTAAAATGAATAAAGAAGTGTGCACATTTTGCTAACATACATGACATTCATACAAGTCTTTACAATGGTGATTATATTCGCTTACTATGCGAATAATTTGCGGTCGCAGCACTGACTTATATTTCGATATTAATATATGGTATATTTATAATACAAATGGCATGAGGCCTGTTGGTCTAGGGGTGTGATTTGTGTGTTGGGTGCTAAAGTGGAAATAAACGTTTCACTTACTTTGGGGCCACCGAGAGAAGTCAGTTGCCTGGGGCGCAGAGGGGAGGAATGATCCAACTGCAGGGGGGTGGGGGTATTTGACTTGCAGCTGGGCACCAGAAAACTCCCTGTCAGTGTATGACTATCCCCCTCCTCCATTTGGAACATTCCTCCCCTCTGCGCCACAGGCAACTGTCTTCTCTCGGTGGCCCCACAGTAACGTGATTGTTCCAATCAGTTATAAAGAATACAAACAGTGTGTTAAAAGCTCAGGTGATGCAATCAAATTAGTACTCCAACACCCACATACCTCTTTACATACATGGCAAGACACCGATCTCGATTGGTTGCTTTGGGTAACTACCAAAGACCTGGATTGGACTATGATTTGACTTATAGTCCAGTAGTAAAAACAAGATCAGTGGGTATGCTTTTTGCCTTCTCCACCGAACTTGGATGGGATGTTGATCACGTGGACATCGTGGCAGCTTATTTAACAGCGGATCTCAAGGAAGAAATGTATATTGAGGTACCAGACGGTTTTATTGAGGTGAGCGAAGAATTGCGACAAAAGTATGATAAAATTCCTGATGCTAATAGTTTGAAAAATGGGAGGAGTGTCATACGACTGAAGAAGTGTATGTATGACTTACACCAGTCTGGAAGGGCATGGTATGAAAAGATCGATAAGTTCCTAAAAAAGATTAGAATGAAGCCATGTGTATCGCATTCCTTGCGTTTATACACACTCAGGAAGACAGATAGTTATCACCTTGCATGTCGACGATCTCCTGTATTTTGGGAAGAGACACGAAATTGATAGAGTCAAGAAGATGTTACAAGATGAATTCGAAACAAGAGATTTGGGGAAAGCCACATATGTACAGTCGATTTGCATCAGATACAAGAACGATGAAATTTATTTGGATCAAACAATAAGTACATAACGAGCATCCTGAAGGAATTCCAAATAGAATGGTGTAAATCCATTTAGACTCCTACCATACCAGGACTGAAGTTGAGCAAAACAACAAAAGAAACTGCTTTGAAACAGGAAGAGGCTGCTAGATATAGGACTGCTATAAGAAGTTTGCTATATTTATCCACCGGGACACGACCTGACATCGCTTATGATGTGTCTTACCTAAGTCAATATTCAAGCGAACCTTCCATGGAGCATTGGCAAGCTGTGAAACATCTGATGAGGTATCTGCAGGGTACAAAGGAAAAAAAACATTACAATATAAACCCAATAAGGAACAGGTCAAGTTCTTTACCGATGCAGATTGGGCTTCAGACATAAAAGATAGAAAGTCCTTCGGTGGGTACATCGCTATTTTGGCAGGTGGAGCCGTTTCTTGGACCTGTAAAAAG
Source organism: Dysgonomonas sp. (assembly GCA_031546965.1). GTDB lineage: Bacteria > Bacteroidota > Bacteroidia > Bacteroidales > Dysgonomonadaceae > Dysgonomonas_A. The sequence continues at coordinate 1,153 of JAVBJR010000841.1, read as the reverse complement.
CAGCAATTGGTAGCTCTGAGTACCGTTGAACCTGAATTTACCGCTTTGGGCGAAGCTGTAAGGGAAGCTCTATGGATGCGGGGACTTTTGCGCGAAATGCAGTTACAAAGGTTTTGCGAAAATGCCACTAAGATTTTTATTGATAACCAAGGCGCTATGGCCTTAGCCCAAAACAAGATTGCATCCGAGCGTACCAAACACCTATATATTAGAAGCTTCTTTGTTCAAAACGTAATTGAGACTGGTGAGATTGATCTTGAATATGTAACCTCAGAATCGAACGTGGCTGATGGACTTACAAAGGGTATAAAGCACTCTAGATTGGTCGCACATAACCAGAGGTACGGTTTGAGCGACCAGGGGGGGGGGGGTGTGGGAATTTGATCGATGACTCACCAGATGGCAACAGGTGACCACTATGCAAATCTATGTTGCGATATGTCTAGAACTTTCCTTGCTCCTTGCGCCCCCTAGTGAGAATATGTAAACGTTATATATACCGTTGTTCTTTCTTCTGACCGAGTCATTCACTCGAAAAACGACACTCGACATGTAACGCGACACGGACCTGTATTTGTTCCACGTTTTAAATAAATTGCACAACACGATACATGTAATTATACATATATACATGTTCGATGCAGTAACGATACATGTAAATATAGAATAATACCTGTTCGATACACTACTGATAACAAGAATACATGTTGCATACAGTAAGGATACATGTAATTATACAGGTATACATGTTCGATACACTACTGATACAAGAATACATGTTCGATACAGTAAGGATACATGTAAATATCGAACAATACACGTTCGATACAGTAACGATACATGTAATTGTACAGGAATACATGTTCGATACAGTAACGATACATGTAATTATACAGACCTACGGCCGCGGTCTGTGTTTTATGACATTTGGCGCGGACAGACGAAGATTTCAGCTTTTAGTTATAAGGATCACGGTATAAAAAATGCTATCCTGAAAAACCCTGCTTAGTCCCGCCGTAATTGCATAGTTTTGGCTTATAATAAATTTTAATATGCAATATTAGGTGGGTTATAAAGGAATAAACTTAATTTTAGTTTAACATGTTTCTGTGGATTTCATACCTACAGAACCATGCAGAATTCTGCAAACTGC
>JAVBJR010000029.1:0-4658 GCA_031546965.1 Dysgonomonas sp. | reverse complement strand
TGTTGTTTTACAGAACGTTTATTCTCTTTAATACAGATGTTAAAAGTGCGCGCACGATCTTCGATGCACGCTTGGGCGTCGTCCAGTCTGCCACGTCGATCGCCGTTGGTTCGATGGCGTCGTCCGGTCAACCACGTCGATGGAGATTGGAATTAGATAAGTCGTACGATGTCGCTCGTACCTGCAGCACAATGAGGAACCGCTACGGGATCCACCAACTCGCCAGTGTGACCAGATTCGTCGTCCTCAGTGTGACCAAACGCCTCGTCAAAGTTCCCTGCGTTGGCTCCGCCCTCTGCGTTGTTGTCGTCATCGATCATGACACCCCTTTCAATCCCCTTCTCGATGGCGCAACAGAGCAAACTGCCTTCGACTGACATGTTCCATTTCTTTTTGAGATAGTTCAGCTTGGGCCCATGAAGTCCCTTGGTAAGGACATCCGCGATGTTCTCTTGGGTTGGTACGTACTGCAACTTTATTCTCCCCATCTCCACTGCCTCACGGGTGATGTGGTACCTCACATCTATATGCTTGGATCTGGTCTTTGTAATCCTGTCCCCGGCGAACACGATGGCTGATTGGCTGTCACATCTGATCACGGTTGCACCTCCCACCAACTCCTCTAGCCCCATATCGGCGAGCAACGCGCGGCACCACAGGACCTCTTTGACGCATTCCGCTAGCGCCACGTATTCTGACTCCATGGAGGATGCCGCCGTACAACCCTGTTTTACGGATCGCCATATCACTGGTGCCCCGGTCAATTTCAAGCAGTAGCCCGTCTGCGACTTCCTGTCGTCGTCGTCGCCAGCATGGTCCGCATCCACATACGCTTCGAGCTTTCCTTTTCCAGGTCCTATAACTAGGCCTTGAGCGGACGTCCCCCTCAGGTATCTGAAGATCCGTTTTACTGCCTTCCAGTGCTCTTCCGCAGGCTTTTCCACAAATCTACCCATCTTGCTGACGGCGAAGGCGATGTCCGGCCGCGTCGCCTGGCTTAGATACAGTAGGCTTCCTATTGCGCTTCTGTATTGGCCATATTCACCCTTCCCTTTATCAGTCGTTCTGTCATCAAAGCTCGCTCTTGGGTCAATAGGTGTCACCACTGGCCTGCTATCTTCCATACCGTATTCAACTAGAATGTCGTTGATGTAGTGTTTCTGGTCGATGACTACTTCATTCCTTGCCCCACGACCCAGTTGTATCCCCAATATTCTGGTCGCCATCCCCAAATCCTTGGATGTAAAGGCGCGTCTGACGACATCTTTGGTTTCCTCGATGATCTCATCAGGCCCGGTCACCACGGAGTCATCTACGAAGATGGCCACGTAGCCCCTCAGATTTCTTGCCTTGAACCAGTAAACGCAGGGGTCGACCTCGGACCTCTCCAGTCCTAATTCGCGCAGTCTTCTATCCAACGCCTGGTTCCATGCCTTCCCGGACTCGCGTAGGCCGTAGAGCGTGCGGCGCAACTTGTAGAATACTGTCATTCCATGTCTATCCTCATACCCCTTTGGACACCGCATATACACCGGGTTGTCCAAGGTTCCATTTATGTAAGCTGATGTGAAGTCAATGTGGTGTAGCTGCCAACCTTCTGACGCGGCGATGGCAAACATCAACTTCATAGTGTTAAGTCCTGCAACCGGTGCGTAGTTGGTCGCCGCTCCTTCTCTTCGCCTCTGTGAGCAACCTTGCACCACGAGTCTTGCCTTGTGTTGTGTCTTGCCCGCGCCATCTTCCTTCTTTTTCAGGACCCATTTGGATCCGATAGCGACTTCGCCACGTGGCAGCTCCCCTACTATACTCCAAGTCCCCATATCCTCCAAGGTCCTATACTCTCGATCCATAGCCGCTCTCCACGCGTCTGCCTCCGGTCCCCCAATCGCCTCATCATAGGTGGGGGTGCACACTTTTTCCGCGGCCAGAAGGTATCTAGGTGGTGGTTTTAGCGCTTCCCTTGGCCTCAGCGTTCGCGCCCCTTCTTGAGCTCCAGGTACCTTCGTCGCCACTGGACCTGTGGTGACTTCCCCCTCGTAGTCATCGTCGGTCGACTCACTACTCTCACCTTTTTCTTCATCTTCTATCACATACTCAAGGCCATCGTGCCGTTCCTTATTACCTTCTTTTGCGAAGAAATATTCATATTCGCTGAACCTCACGTCGGCCGAGATGATGATTCTCTTGTTGAATGGGTCATAGACTCTGTAGGCCTTCCGGTCTTCGGCGTACCCCATCATTCCTCCTTTCCAGGCCTTCGGGTCGAACTTGTTGCGCTTCTCAGCGGGGATGTATACGTACGCCACGCACCCAAACGGTTTCAGATGCTTTACGGTTGGCTTGAAACCTGCCCATGCCCCCTGAGGCACCACACCTTGCAAGGCAGACGTTGGCGCTCGATTTCTAAGGTAGCACGCTGTGGTCAAAGCTTCGCCCCAAGCTTGCGTTGGTGCTCCTGCCGCTATCAGGATGGTCCTCCCCATTTCCACCAGCGTCCGGTTGAAGCGTTCAGCTACGCCGTTTTCTTGCGGAGTGCCGGGATTGGTGCGCTTGTGGTGTGTGCCCTCCACCTTCAGGTCCACTGCTAACTGATCTGTAAGGTACTCGCCACCATTATCGCTATGGAGCACCTTCAGCTGCCTGCCGGTCTCTCTCTCCACGGACGCCCTCCATGCCTTGAAGATCTCGAAGACTTCCCCCTTTTGCTTCATGAGGTAGACGAATGCCTTCCGCGTCGCGTCGTCAACAAAAGTCAACACATATCTCTTCCCTCCCCATGTTGCATTCGGCATGGGCCCGCACACATCACTGTGCACGGTGGCCAAAATTTCGGTCTCCCGCTTTGCTGTCTTCTTGGGAATCGCCCGTCGCGTAGCTTTCCCTTTTTCACACGCCTCGCACACCTTGTGTTCAGTAGTCTCCAGGTTGACATCCAGGCCTCTCACCAGTCCCTCTGCGCTCAGTTGTTTCATGCCACCGACACCGACATGCCCCAGCCTTGCGTGCCACAAATCTTGTTTGGAGCTCCCTCCGGTCAGGTGGACTTCACGTGCGCCCTTGGGTACCACACCATGCACTTCGTACAGGTTGGCCGATGTCCGGGTTGCTTCAAGGATGGTCTTGCCGTCACGTTGTATTTTGCACTCGCCTCCAGGAGTCAGCTCGACCGTTGCGCCCTTCCTGGTCATGGCCCCTCCGGAAATCAACACGGTACGCAGCTTGGGAAGGTGGAGCACTCCCTGAAGCTTGATCTTACCCCCTCTCCACTGGAACACCACGTCGCCGATACCTGCCACTGCACAGATGGTATTATCAGCCAATCTCACCTCCTCACCTGCTACCTGGCGATAGTTCGCAAATAGGCTCCCATCGGGGCACATGTGGTCGGTCGCCCCACAATCTATCAGCCATCTGGTCGCCGATGCGCTCACGTTGGCTTCAGGCTGACGTTGACGCCTGACATGCAGCAACTCCGCCACGACCATACCCTCCATGCGCCGCTCCGTAGTACGCCGCTGTTCCGTTTGAGGCCCCTTCCATGCAGTCCTCGGCTTCTGGCAGGCCCTGGCGATATGCCCAATCTCACCGCAATTATAGCACCTTCGTGCCTCGTTATACGGCCTTGCTGGTCTTTTGTCCACCGCCATTGCTTCGCTCTCCTCGCCAGTCCTCTTTGGCTTTATCAATTCAGTCTGCGCAGCCACATGTTGCTGTCTCCGTGATTCGCCCACTATCATCGTCTCGACGCGCTGAGAGTTGTACTCGTGGTTCTCGAAGGCTTCAGTGACCGCTACGATGCCGCTGTACCTTTCGGGAAGGCCAGACAACATTATAGTGCATAAATCTTCGTCCGATACCTTGGCATTTCCAGCTTCTGCCGTCTCTGCTGCGAGCATCCTGCTCCGGTTGACGTAATCCTGCATCTCTTCGTCAGGGTTCAGCACAGCATTGGCCAGCGCACGATAAGCCTGCAGTCTCCGCAGTTTGGTTTTCGGCACGAACGTTTCTTTTAATTTCTCCCAAATCTCTGCAGGATCGCTCATACCGTGTATAATATCTTGGGCCGAGTCATCGATCGCCACAACGATCATCCTCGCTGCCTTACGGAACCGCTCGGTGTACCCCTTTAATGCGTCTGCGTCAGTTGCCGCTGGTCTCGCCTCCGCTCGAACAACAATGGCCCAGACGTCGTGCTCTTCAAGGACTAGACGCATATTGTATTCCCACCTTTTGTAATTTTGGCGGTTGAGTCGGGTGACCCCAAAAGCTCTCCTCTTGTCCGATGCTTCTCCCATGATGCTTTCTGCGGCCGAGAGCCTTTAATCCGCAATCCGATCCGCTATCTGCAACTCCGATCCGCAATCTGCGACTCCGATCCGCAATCCGCAACTCCGATCCGCAATCTCCACACTCCGATCCGCGATTCCCGCTTTCCGGTCCGCAACTTCCAATCTTCCGATCCGCAAACTTTCACTTACTTCCTTTTTAGGCTGGCTCGAACCACGCTCTGCTACCACTTGTTGTTTTACTGAACGTTTATTCTCTTTAATACAGATGTTAAAAGTGCGCGCACGATCTTCGATGCACGCTTGGGCGTCGTCCAGTCTGCCACGTCGATCGCCGTTGGTTCGGTGGCGTCGTCCGGTCAACCACGTCGA
>JAVBJR010001129.1:0-2843 GCA_031546965.1 Dysgonomonas sp. | reverse complement strand
GTGAGGTTAATCAAACATTCCCACACAAACAACACTGACTTTTTACTTACTTCAAGTTCATCATGCTGTATTTACAGCTGCGAGATTACTGGTAGCTTGATAATTTTAGAATCCATTTAAGTTCCCCTACCCTTTTAATTTCCCCTACCCTTTTAATTTCCCCAGGGGAAATTATTTGAGTGGGAACTATTACAGCACTTTACGGCAATGATTTTTTAAAACTATTTTGCTGTATGTGATGATATGCACATTTTTCTTACACATTTATAATTATTGCAGATAAACGACAATTTTATGGGAACATGCGATCAACACGCAAGCGCTTTTGCCCAGCTGTACTTTACAGAAGATGGATTTGTGGGGGAAGCTGTGTTGTTGGCCGAAGGACAAGTTTTATTCGTACTACGTGATAAGTCAGTTTTTTTATGCTTTGGAAGCATTGCTTGGCGCCTACTATGTTTTTAATGCAACATATCCTGTTGGCCGATATCAATCATCAGGAAGATCCTCTTTTAAGACACTTGGTCCCAGGGACTGCAAAGGGATGAAATCCTACTAGCTAAAATGGCAACCCATTGGACAAACTGGCTTCAAGACCTTCAGAAGTTAGAAGAAATCAACATTCCACGCTGGTTAGGTACCAAGACACTCAATGCCGACGACCGTAAGATACACATCTTCTGTGATGCCAGTGAGCGTGCATATGGTGCGGCTCTCTATATTTTCTGCACTGCATCGACGACACCAGTCATCTCACTCATGTGCAGCAAATCTCGACTTGCAACGATCAAAAGAGTGTCACTGCTAAGTCTAGAACTTTTAGCAGCCCTTGTGGGCGCACGACTTCTTCATTATTTCTGTGAAGAAACGAAGCATACAACCCAACAAGCCATATTATGGATTGATGCAAAGGTTACGTTAAGCCGGATACAAGGAGACCCTTCTCGTTGGAAATCCTTCGTGGCCAACCGTGTGGCAGAGATTCACAGCCTCTCCGATCCGGTACAATGGCGTTACTGTCCAGGAAAGGACAACCCAGCAGATCTTCTCGCCTGTGGTATTTCTGTGACTTTACTGAAACAATCCGAAGTGTGGTGGAACGGACCCCAATGGCTAGCAGCAGACCCATCCACGTGGCCGATCAAAGATCCAACACCCGTACCAGCTACCGTTGCAGTTAACAAGATGCGATTACGTCCGCAGGTTTTGACGATACCTGTTAGCCTGCCTGCGGATGAATTATTCGACACAAACCGCTTCAGCAAGTATTGGCGCCTTCTGCGAGCAACAGCGTGGGCCTTCCGCTTCATTACTAAATGCCAGAAGAGGGCTTGCCCCACGGGAGACCTCAATGCAGCTGAAATATTGGTGGCACGTTGCTACTGGATTGGGGCCATCCAACGTAAACACTTCTATGCTGAGGTACGTGCTTTGCAGCTGTCACAACCGCTTCCAGATACTTCATCACTTCAACGTTATCACCCCTTTTTGGACAAAGGTCTCATCCGACTTGGTGGCCGCCTCCAGTTCGCTCCCATTGACCCAAACGAGCGGCAAACAATTATTCTACATGTAGACCATAATTTCACGAAGTTACTCATTGCAGATACACATACCCGACTCTACCACTTGCGTACCAGAATTGTCTGGATTGTTAAAGGATGTCAGACCATCAGAACTGTCATCAGCCAATGCCTAACTTGCCGCAAACAACGCAGTAAACCTGGACAACAAATTGTAGCTCCACTTCCGTTACACCGTGTACAACCTACCATACCCTTTGATGTTTGTGGATTAGATTTTGCTGGCCCATTGTTGGTGAGACAGTGTACTAACAGAGTGAAGTCATACATCGTGTTGTTCACCTGTGCAACCACTCGTGCCCTTCATTTGGAATTAGCATCAGATACCTCTACCGCAACCTTCTTATTGGCATTGCAACTGTTCATTGGAAGACGCGGTGTTCCTGCCGTTATTTACTCTGATAATGCTACCTCGTTCCATGTCGCACACTGTGAACTACAGGAGGTTTGGCCTTCCATAACTAGTCATGCTGTTACCGCGTTCCTTGCTCATCAGGGCATTACCTGGAACTTCATTGTTGCACATGCGGCCTGGTGGGGAGGTTGGTGGGAGAGGATGATTGGATCAGTCAAACGATGTCTAAGAAAGAGCTTAGGCAGCGCTCTTATGACCAGCGAAGAACTTCAAACCGTGCTCGTTGGAATAGAAGCCGCACTCAACAGCCGACCAATAGTACACGATTATGGATCCGAGGACAACGAAGCACCTCTCACCCCACCTCACTTCTTGCATGGCGAACGACTGACCAAACTACCTTCTGCCAGCACAAACAGCCCTACCAAGGAATTGACCAGAGCATGGCGTAGCACCCAAAAGTTACTGGACATCTTTTGGAAACGATGGCAAAAAGAATACCTCCTCGATCTCCGCAACTATCATCAAGTAAAACAACAAAAGGGAGGACCCCTCATCCGATATGGCAACCTCGTCACGATTAAAGACGATAAGCAGCCACTACACATATGGAAGATTGGGAGAATAACAGAAATCCGTAAAGGTCGCGATGGAAAAGAACGTACTTGCATATTAAGAATGCCTAATAGATCACAAATTGCTCGCCCTGTGCAGTTATTATTTCCTCTGGAAATAGGTGGGGAGAATGTGGAGTCCCCAAGTGGGAGCGTTTTTGTTTCTTTATAGTAAAATGTACTAGTTTGTGTTACTGTTGCCAAGTTGCATAATAAAAGACGACAAGGCCAAAGTTAAACGTGTACCAAGTGTTTATTCCACAGACCCGTTAGAGACAGGATATTATTATT
>JAVBJR010000734.1:0-4368 GCA_031546965.1 Dysgonomonas sp. | reverse complement strand
AATCACATAAGTGCCAAGACTACATGGAAGTAAGCATACATTTAGATGCCCAGCCCTGAATTCAGCACAATTACACATAATATTTGTGCAAAAAATTAGAATTAGTGCGATGAACATTTTAGAAATTGTGTTAAAATTTGCGGTAAGGAATTCCTTTCGGACTAATGGCGTGAGAAAAGGTCACATTGTTAACATTACGATTTGGATTTGGCAAAATTCTTGTGTCTGAATGTACACAAACATAAATATGGTGGGGCCGACAGTGAGGAACTTTGAAACTTTCTTATGCCCTTAGAAAGAATTCTGATTGGCTAAATGGACAAAAGTGGGAAAATTTGAAAACTAGAGTTAGTTGGAATTGAGAGCACAACCAGCTGACATGTATTGGAATTGTGGGACACATAAAATTGTCCAGTTAAATTAATACTGTAAGAGTATTTTGTTAAGACAAAATTCTTCAAGGTCCGTCGAGGCGGATATTGATCATTCAATATTTACAACGAGATATACAGGGTGTCCCAACAATGGAGGGCCACTGAAATATCTGGCAGCCTGTGAGAAATTTGGGCAATATGATTATCTACCCAAATAGGAACTGCACCATTGCAATTTGAAATATGATACTTCCGGTGACCTTGAACGTTTATGTCAAGGTTATTAAAATCGCACCTTGTTAACCGTTGTGTTTACATCGTGAGTTCCAATTAGAAAGCTGACGGCAACGACGAGATTAGTCTAAAAACGTCATTTGTGTTTTTATTTAACGTTTCTGTGAATTCATATGAAATGGTTTGCTGCTGCAACGTTGATGTACTGCTGCACGGCTGTGACATTGTAGTCAAACCAAACCGTGGGTCACTTTCTAAGCTAGATATGTATGCCTACATTGTGTAGATGCTATTCATGCTCATACGGGTATGCATGTATTCATGTTTTGATAGCACGTCATTGCAGCAACACCACATTAGGAATGTGGTGTCTCTTAGAAAGTGACCCACGGTTTGGTTTCACTGCAGTGCCACAGAGCCGTGCAGCAGTGCATCAACGTTGCAGCAGCAAAACATTTCATATGAATTCACAGAAACGATAAAAAAATACCAATAACGTTTTTAGAATAATCTCGTCCTTGCTGTCAACTTTCTAATTGGAACCGACAATGTAATCGCAACGGTTAACAAGGTGTAATTTCCATAACTTTGACATAAACGTTCAAGGTCACCGGAAGTATCATATTTGAAATCGTCATGGTGCAGTTCCTATTCGGGTACATAATCATATTGACCGAATTTCTCATAGACTGCCAGATATTTGAGTGGCTCGCCATAGATGGGACACTCTGTATAAACTCTTGTGGCAACTACAAAAGTTATGGACAATGGCGTCATCAACAATTAAGAAATCAAGAGGTGTCATCAGAGCTGCAACTACTGGAATGATTGCAGACCTTGAGAAAATTGTCGAAGAAAACAATGTGGACCAGATAGCAGATGCATTGGCAAAGCTAAGTGTCAAAAAGGTGAAATTGTGCGCGTTGGACAAACTGATATTAGAAGGCCTTGATGATGATGAAAAGATTGAAACTGATGTGAGTACATCCTTAGAATATGAGGTGTTAATTACAATTTGGGAATTTTGTTTGTTGAAAATTTCTTCACCGGTGAACCGGACATCAGCTGTCACCCCACAAGTTTAACAACCCATGCCAAGCAATGTCTCTACAATAAGTGAAATTGGAGCTTCCACTGCTAATGGCTCTCGCAGTAAACAGAGTTTGGCTCCCAAAGCTTGAGATAAAGAAATTTGAGCAATGTAGCAAATTGGGGTCCATTTTGGGAATCGCTTTTGGCAGCAGTTGACAGAAATGATGATTTGAGCAAGGTAGAAACCAAGTGCATACAAGGCTTAGTCTTAACACAAGCAAATTATGAGGTGGCAAAAGAATTATTGAAAGAACGTTTTGGGCAAAATGAGCTCATTGTTGATGTGATCTTGTAAACTTTGGCAAAGGTCACGGCTCCAAAAAATGATGCGGTAGGATTAAGAGTCTTTTATGATGAAATAGAAGTCAAAATTAAGAGTATGAATGCACTTGGTGTTGATGTTAAACTTTATGAAGGCTGGTTGTGTCCAGTGATCTTGAGTTCACTGCCAAGAGAAATTCTATTGGAATGGACAGATAAGAGAAAGGAGGCCGACTGTGAATAAATAGCACCCCTTTTAGACTTTTTGAAGACAGAGGTCAAAAGAAGAGAGCGAGTGGCCAGATATCAGGTGGATGCCCTGAAAAAGGATGAGGTGAAAAATGACAAGCCAGTTAAGGGATCATCTTCAACTGCAGCACTTAGTGTGGCCAGCAAAGAAAATCTAAAATCACTTTCTCAAAAGGAATCAGAATTTGGATGCTGGATATGTGGGGATAAAGGTCATGGCTCTTCAAATTGTACATTTAAAAATGTGAAGTAAAGGTTGGAGAAACTTAGAAAACGAGGAAGGTGCTTTAACTGTATTCGAGAGATACATCTTGCTAGAGACTGCAATGTGGAAATTGTGGAAATTGGTTGTGTTAACAGATTGGAGAAATGAAATTTGAAAAGGAAAAAGAAACTGATAAGGAAAAGGAAGATGCCACTGTATTGGTCAGCTCCAGCCAGGTAGTCAGGAACTTGGAAAAGGAATTGGTGCTCCTGCAGACAGCTACCGTCCTCGTTGAAGGAATTATAGGAAAGAAATTGGTTCGATGTCGTATAGACGGGGGGAGCCAGAGCAGCTTTGTTAGCAAATAGCTTGTTGAGGAGATTGGGGCACCAAAGATAGGTCATGGTGACCTTTCAATTAATGGCTTTGGGCAGGAAAATGAGAGGTCAACACTCCATAACAGGGTGGTGATTAAAATGTAAGCAGCCAATGGTACAAATCCGGTAGATATAGCCATGTGGGACCATGACACAATCTGCTCTTCCTACACCATTCTACCTGGAGAATGGATAAGGGAAGAAATGAAGAGAAAAGGCAGGGAACTGGCAGACTGACAGCAGAGGGAGAACACCGGCCAATTGAGATTTTGATAGGGACAGACACCTACTGGTCAGTACTAACAGGAAGATTTGAGAGGCTGTCCAAACACCTAGCAGAAATCGGAACACTGTTTGGTTGGGTGGTACAAGGGCCAACGGAAGTAGAAAATGTAATCGCAGCCCATGCACAAGTGAACATTATGCATACATGCATAAATGGTCAGAAGGAATTTAAAGAAGAGGTTAGGGAGTTCTGGAGTATGGAAGGCTAGGGGCTACGATCTTTGGAAGATACAGCAACGGAATTTGAGGTTTTGAAGACATTTGAAAATACTATTGTTAAGACAGAAGATAGGTACCAAGTGCAACTGCCTTGTAACAATTTGAAAGGAAAGTTGAATACAAACTGGGGTGAAGCTTGCAAATGGTTTCATTTGACAATTAAACGATTGAAAAAGAAAGGGCTGCTTCAAGCATATATGGATACATTGATGGCATATGTCAAGGATGGACATGCTGAAGCAGTAAAAGCAGATGAAGAGCCAGGTGAAACGGTATACTACACTTCTAATCAGGCATTGATTCAAGATGATCGAGATACAATGAAAATGAGGATTGTAATTAATGCATCTTCTGGAGAGTCTTCAGTGAATGATTACCTTCATGCTGGGCCACACTTGAATCCGGACGTGTTGGAATTGCTGTTACAGTTTCAACAGTTTCGAATTGTGTTGACTGCAGATATGGAAAAGGCGTTCTTGCAAGTAGAGCTGACACACGAAGACCAAGATGCAGCCAGATTTATTTGGCTTCCGGAAAATTGGACTGAAAATGAGTTAATAGAGCTACAAATATACCACACGAAAAGAGTTTTGTTTGGACTGAATTGTGGGCCATTTCTGCCTTCCGCAACAATTACAGTTCTTTACACCAAAGCAGGCACTCCAATCCTTCTAACCTCCCCCTAATTAGGCGAGGCAACTGGAATGGATGGGGGTGTGCAGTGCAGTGCCAATTGCATCACCACATGTTTCCAATAATTTTCAGACACATCTGCAAGCAATTGGCATTGCACTTCGCACCCCCGTCCTTTCCAGTTGGCTCGCCTAATTAGGGGAGGTTAGGAGGATTGGAGTGCCTTCTTTGGTGTAAAGAACTGTAAACACCATTTGAAACCGTTTGATGAAATTTTCCCAGCAACAGTAAAGGCACTTGAAGACAACATTTATGTTGATGATTTGGTAACATCGGTCATGACTCAAGAAGACGGTCAAAGATTATATCAGGAAGGAAAAATATTATCTCAGGCGCAGGACTGAACCTCAGAAAATGGGCTTCCAATTCCAGAGAATTG
>JAVBJR010000697.1:0-4132 GCA_031546965.1 Dysgonomonas sp. | reverse complement strand
CACGCATTACAATAATGGTACCATAGCTCAGTTGGTAGAGCAACGGACTGAAAATCCGTGTGTCCCTGGTTCGATTCCTGGTGGTACCACAAAAATAAAACTCAACTAATCTAATTATCAGATAGTTGAGTTTTCTATTTTATCAAAAGGGGACGAATTTGAGGGACGAATATAAAAAAGTATCTACAAAACCTCTCTGTTTTCATTTAATCTCACTCAAATTATATTTACCTCATCTTTATAGATTCAAAATATTTGAATCCTGCAAAATATTGTATTTCTTTGTTGTTGAAATAAAATATTCCCATAATAGGGGGGTATTTTTTAAGATATGTACTTTTTATGTCCTGCTCATAGGAATCGGCAAAATTCAAATGGACGAGATAGGACGGAAGATAGTACGCTGTCATGGCGTACCTATATCCGTTGCTCTCGTCTGGGTCTCTTTGCCGAACCTCTATAAGCCATCGTGATATTGGGTACGCTTCTTTGTTTATTAATTTAAAAACAAAAATATGACAGCTACAAAAAAATCTAAATGGTATGAGAGCAAAGCATTGCTAATTCTTCTACTCTTCGTTTTGCCTCCACTGGGTATAATAGGAATCTTTAAGCGAAATTCCGTAATATGGAAAAAGATCGCATATATTTTAGTTGGTATGGGAATGTCTTTATTTCTTCTCCTCTGCACAATAGGTCTCTTTTATGATGTAGATTATTATAAAGAGGGAAACAAGTATTATACTCAAAGAAACTATACAAAGGCTTATGAATATTTCGGTAAGGTTGAGGCAAATAATCCTAACTACAATGATGCTGTATTAAAAATGCAAGAAATTAAACCTATCGTAGATAGCTTAAACCTTGTTGAGGAACAAAGAAAAGCGGATGCCCAAAAAGAGAAGGAATTATTAAAAGAGCAAGAAAAGTCACAAAAAGCAAAAGAAAATGAAGAGATAGAGACCTCCATAGGTAAAGAAGTATCTATTGGGCATTTCACTTATATTGTCAACGATATTAGTTTTAAAAAGACAATAGGAGAGAGTTATTTCAATGAAGAAGCGGACGGAATATTTTTAATTGTAAATCTAACAATTCTAAATACAAGTGATGAAACCCGCACTTTAAATGGTTCTTTATTCTACCTAACAGATAAAGATGATGTAAAATTTGAACATTCGACACGTGGTTCATCAATATTAGAAATGTCTGGAAAGAAAACATTATTCTTAAAAGAATGTCAACCTCGTATAAAAACAAAAGGTAGCCTTGTATTTGAAGTGCCGGAAAAAGGCGATTATTATTTGCACCTTGTCGGTAGTTATTGGGGTGTTAAGTCCACACGTATCTTACTGAAATAAGTATAAATCAAAAATTAATAAACACATGAAAAAACTATTATTTATTTTCCCGATTCTTTTATCCGTATTATTTATATCATGCTCCGATGAGGATAACAATAATGACAAAGGTAATGAACATAACGATGCGAGTAAACAACGACTTTGGGAGCGTGATTATTCTACCAGTAGTGGCAAAAAATATAGATTTTACTATAGAGTAGACGGAAAACTCGAAACCATCTTAGAGATATTTTCGCAAGAAAGAGCAAATCGATATAGCTTCAATTATAATTCTTCCGGCAAAATAACTTCAACGGTTAAAAATGATTATTTCACGAACGAAATAATGCTTATCAGAGAGTTTGACTACATCAATAACAATACAATAAATGTAATGCACAAAGAATATAACAAAGGAAGTCTTGTCAGCTCCTTAAAATCAATCTTAACTTTAGATAACGTGGAGAGACTTGTAAAAGAAGTATATTCAAATTCCTCAACGACCTATGAATATGACAATAAAGGAAATCTAATAAAACGAAAGGATAATTATTATACCTATTCTTATACCTACGACAATAGAGTATCATGCTTCTCAAATCAAGGTTTACCCGCATGGTACTGGGTGTTTGATGCTAATGAGGACTTTGATTTATATGCAGGCTCAAACAATCTTCTTGAATCTTTCTATAATGGAAATAAAGAGGATGCTTATAGGTATGATTATGATAAAAATGGATACCCGATAACAATATATAACAATAGTACAGGGGGAAAGATAGGAGTATTTGCTTATGATACTATCAAATAACTAACTCCCCCTAAATACGTATTTTCAAAAAACGATATAAATTCGACAGGTACTTCCCACCCGGTATACACCTATACAATTTCTGTATTTTAAGGGTGGGGGTACTTTAATAAGTAACAATTATGAAAAGGAAATTTATATTCAAATGTGTTTTTATGTTTTCGGCTCTATCTTTTTGTTTCTCCTTAGCAGGTAAAACAGTCTATTATGCCAAAAATAAGAATGAGGCAGGTAAGGCTATTTATATAACGAAATACCGACACGAAGCCGATGAGGTAATAACTCTCTCCAAATATAAAAATGAAGCGGATAAGGCTTCTATATGGTACGTAACAACTAATAAAGAAGATGCGGACGAAATAATATATTTGGTCAACAATAGGCACGAAGCCGATAAGGTTGTTTTTATCTGTGAGGAGGAATAAGGGAAATCTGCAATTTATTTAACTGCATTTTTCAGAAAATCGTTCGGCGAAAATTGAGTAATTAATTTCACTCAGCTTAAGTAAATATTGAGGAGTAGAAAAAGCAGAAATGTGCAACAAGTAATAGTTCATATAACAGTATAGTATACTACAGTGACACCCTTTATTCCAAAGTGTTTTCTGTATAGGGGATTTTGAACCCTTTTTTATCTAACTACCTGTGTATCTTACTTAATCTCACTCACATTAAGTACAGGTTTAGTGCCTTTTTGGACGTACAAAGGCTATTTCAACGCTTTGCGGTCTGGGTACTCGCCCAGTATAGGTGTGATTATTGTCTCTTGTAGGGATAAATATTCTGTGTGGGTATAGGGAGTAATAAGGGTGTATATGTAAGTGTGTATAGTGAGATATTGTAATAGTATGCTTTTGTTGTCCGCCGAATTTTTTAAAAATTTCTCCGTGTGCAGATTTTTATTTGGTTATATCGGTTGTGGGGGTATTCTTTGGAGATGGTGTGTAACTCCGTCTCCTTTCTTTTCTGTGTGTGTCAAGTGTATACCTTTCTTATAGGTTTATATCTCTTGTCTATATGTATTCCCTGTATAGTAGTAATAGTAGCCTCTGTGTTTTCCGCCCAATTTTTTAAAATCTAATTGCTTAAAAATAAGAAAGGTATCTGGTTATTCGTGTATGGCTTAAACACGTTCCAGATACCCTCTTTTATGACCTATTTTCTGCTATGCAGATTTTCGGTCATTTTCTACATTTTAAAATAATACTTTTTAGACTTATCCATATCTACCCCTACTGATAATTAACATAATACCTCAAAAACCTCAAAATACACAAAATAGGTCTTATTATACATTTTGACAGGATAATTTTACATACTTTCATATCCTTATCTACTTATAGGGTTAGGCTTCTTACTTATTTGTTCTGAAATAATAGTAACAGCTTCCTTCCTATGCTCTGGTGCTATATCAGATAAGAAACCTCTTAGCATGGTTACTTTATCCTTAGCATTGCTTATTTGTGGTATATAGAACCTTAGCTTCTTGTAGTGTTCTTCTAACTGACTCCATAGTATTTCCCGCATTTCCCCAGAAATTTCGTCATTTCCTGTGCATAGGTATTTGGCAAAGCCTTTTAGGAGTTTCGCCTTTTCCTCGGGGCTGCAATAGTTCATAAACTTATCGAGCCTTTCGTAATCGCCCTTTAAAGTATTGAATAATGTAATCTTTACTTCTTTGGTCAGCTTATTTTGACCTCTAACATTCTGTCTCATAATTCTAATTTTAGGGAAATCTGCAATTTTCGCTATATATAATATTATAATACTATACTGAATGAAAATTGCAGTTTTCCGATTGTTTAAACTCATTTTTCAATAGTTTGTACTTCTCTACTATGTTAGGGACACGAATTTCATCTTTGTTGACCTCTATATAGGAATTATCCTTCAAATTCTCCAAAGCTCCTTTTACCGTCTTTCTATCAAGTTGTAGGCTTTCCATTATTTCGGATATACTTACGCTCTGAATTTCGGT
>JAVBJR010000653.1:0-4195 GCA_031546965.1 Dysgonomonas sp. | reverse complement strand
GGTCAATATCAACACGATGTGGATCAAAGCAAATTGAAAAGATCGCTCGACCTGACAGTCGAAAGTTGCGTAAATATGGTAGGTGTAAATGTAAATACGGCAAGTAAACATTTGCTGACTTATATATCGGGATTAGGTCCTACCCTCGCCCAAAATATCGTAAATTACAGAGCCGAAAATGGTGCATTCAAAACCCGCAGGCAATTGCTGAAAGTTCCCCGAATGGGAGAAAAAGCATACGAACAATGTGCAGGATTCCTTCGGATTGCCGATGGCGAAAATCCTCTCGACAATTCGGCTGTACACCCCGAAAGTTATGTAGTTGTAGAAACTATGGCTAAAGACCTTACGTGTAGTGTAAAAGAATTGATTGAGAATAAGGAATTGAAAAAGAACCTCAATCTCAATAAATATGTAAATGATAAAGTAGGGTTACCTACCCTCAACGATATTATTGAAGAACTGGATAAACCGGGACGTGACCCTCGGAAAGGTATTCAAGCTTTTGAATTTGACCCGACTATCAAATCTATTGCAGATTTAAGGGAAGGGATGATTTTACCCGGAATTGTGACCAACGTAACCAACTTCGGTTGTTTCGTTGATGTCGGTATTAAAGAAAACGGATTGGTACATATTTCGGAACTTGCCGATCGTTTTGTTTCTGATCCTACCGAGATTGTATCTCTACATCAATATGTTCAGGTAAAAGTCATATCGGTTGATACTGACAGAAAACGTGTCGCTTTATCCATGAAAGGACTTGAATAAGGAAATAAAAACTTAACTTTACCGTTATAAACCTTATAATATTACAACATAAATACATTTAGAATGAAACCTACATTATTTGTTCTTGCTGCCGGAATGGGTAGCCGTTACGGGGGTCTTAAACAATTGGACGGATTAGGTCCCAGTGGCGAAACTATCATGGATTACTCTATCTATGATGCTGTAAAAAGCGGATTCGGTAAACTGGTATTCGTTATCCGTAAATCTTTCGAAAAAGAATTCGTAGATAAAGTTGCATCAAAGTATAGCAAACATATTCCTGTTGAAATCGTATTTCAAGAACTTGATAATCTACCCGAAGGCTTCACCGTAAGCCCCGACCGTGTAAAACCATGGGGTACAAATCATGCTGTTTTGATGGGTAAAAATGTTATCAACGAACCTTTTGCAGTAATCAATGCCGATGATTTTTACGGTCGTAACGGTTTTGAAACTCTAGCTAAATTCCTTACCGATCTTGAAGGTAGCAAAAATCATTATTGTATGGTGGGATACCGTTTGTGCAACACGCTTTCTGAAAGCGGATCGGTTGCACGTGGTGTGTGTGCCAGCGACGACAAAGGCTTTTTAACGACGGTTACAGAACGTACTCACATCGAACGCAAAGACGGTAAAATCCAATACAAAGAAGGTGAAAACGAATGGCACGAATTAGCAGAAAACACTCCTGTATCTATGAATATGTGGGGATTCACTCCTGAATATTTCAAATACTCGGAAGATTTCTTTGTTGATTTCTTGAAGAAAAACCAAGATAATCTAAAGTCTGAATACTTCATTCCTCTTATGGTAGATCATTTGATCCAAAATAAAACTGCGGACATAAAAGTATTGGATACTACTTCAAAATGGTTTGGCGTAACTTATGCCGAAGATCGTGATTCTGTAGTTGCTAAGCTTCAAGCTTTAGCTGATAGTGGCGAGTATCCTAGTCCACTTTGGAAGTAAAGGTCTCAGACCTTTTTATTAGTTAGGCTAGTTATAATAATTAGAGTCTATAAAAATAAAACAAGAGAGGCGAAAACCTCTCTTGTTTTGGTTTATAAATATTTGTATATTTGAGAAAACTAACTAAACTAATAATACTACTATGAATAACCTTATTATTATAGGAAATGGTTTTGACCTAGCTCACAATCGAAAAACTAGTTACAATCACTTTATTGAACATCTAGTAAATAGTCATTGTAAAGATAGGACTAAGTTTAAAGATCTCTTTTACTTAGGTTCATTTATAAACTCTTATGATGATCTAAAAGATCCAACATTAGATGTTGAAGTCATTTTTGAACCCTACAAAACTGAGCTAATTGTAATTCTACTCAATGATATTTTTTCAAATAACTGGTGTGATATTGAAGCAAAATATTTTGAACTCTTAAACACAAGTGATAAGTCACCATATTACCAAAACCCTAAACTTCTAAATGATGATTTTGAAATACTTAAAAAATATCTTGAAGAATACTTAATTGATGCAGAAAAAGAAGCTAAAGCTATTGAAAGTTATCAAGAGTTTTTCTCGAATATAAACTCTCCTAATACATTAATACTAAATTTCAATTATACACATATAGTAGAGAATTTATATCAAAAAGAAACAAATCAAAGCACAATAATTCATATACACGGAGAATTAGGAAATTCCAAAAATCCCATTATTTTTGGATATGCAGCTAGCCATAAAGAATCTCGAAATTTATTAGACATGAACAATAAAGAATACCTCCGAAATATAAAAAAACAACTTTACAAACGAACAGATAACGAATATAAATTGTCTAAATATTTAAGTGATCATAAAAATATTTATCTCACAATACTGGGACATTCATGTGGTCTCTCGGATAAATTAATTTTGGAACAGATTTTCAATCACCACAATATCCAAACTAAAGATCGTTCTATCCGTATATTTTACTATAAAGAATATGAGTCGTATTTTGAAACACAAGTAAACATTGACCGAATTATGAATGATGACGAACGATTTAGAGCCTTAATTGTTGATTTTGAGAGTACTGATAAAACTCCTCAGTTTGATGATAATCTTTATCTAACTAATTTTTTTAAACATCTTCAAGAAATAAAAGAGAAGGAAGAGATAAAAGAGAAGGAATTAGCTCACAGCAATAAGGTCACCTCTCTTCGCTAATAAGACAAGAGAGGCTTTCGCCTCTCTTGCTTATACAACCCTATTTTATTGATTCCATATTTCAGAAACTTATACTCCAAGAACAATGGAGGCATCAATATTCAAATTTCTGCTTATGTTTCGAGCAACAGGTAATGTAGGTTCACTTTTCCCTGTCAAATACTCACTCACACGAGAAGGACTTACCCCAAGTAATTCTGACAGGTTCTTTTGGCTCAAGTTCATTTCATACATCCGGAGTTTTAAAATATCAATTAGAGTAGGCTTTGATATGAAATATCTCACATCTTCATAATCAGCAACCAAATTAGAGAGCAAAGTAAGTTCTATGAGATTCTTGTCATGAGCAGGTGTATTATTATCGATTATCAACAATAATTCCTCTATGCGCTCCATAGATGCTTTATATTCTATTTCTGTTTTTATTGTTGTCATATCTCCATTATTTAAAGAATTGAACAATCTTCTATTTTATCATATTCCGCATGAGTACCAATAAAACGTATATATACCATCTTTGGAATAAACAATACAATTGCGATTAATCGGTAAGAATTGCCTTTAATATTAAATACAAACCTCTGATTGGTTATTGCATCAACACTATTAAATGTTGTCTTAATGTCCGAAAAGTTAGACCAATCCGATTTACAAACGATGTTATACCATTCTTCAAGAGCATTTTTCGCTCCTGCATTCTTTGTGTAATATTCAATGATCGTACTACGTGCTACAATCCGCATACTTGGTTTGTTTAATACAAAGATAATTATAAAATTCCAAAAATCAAAATAAAATCTCAAAAATCAGAACAATTGCTCCTCTTCCCTATTTCTCTTCTCGTATTTCTTCCCTGCGAACAAATCGTATCTTCTGAACTCGCATTCCAAAGAACCATTTATAAGAGGAATTTTCTTCGATGGTCGAAGTCCGATCTTATCGAAGCAATCTTTACGATAACTTAATATCCAAGCAGTATATCCAGCAAATACGTGTTTCAAACGCTCGCCGATCATTTCATACATCCCGAAAAGGTCGTTCGATTTGATACGTTCCCCATAGGGAGGATTGGTTATCAAAATCCCTTTTTCGGATGGGGCTTCTTTATATTGCTGAAAAGGCATAGCTTTAAGCTCCACATACTTGGCAACACCGGCACTTTTGACATTCTCGGTCGAAATATCAATAGCACTTTTCAAGATATCCGAACCGTATATTTTATACTTAAACTCTCGCTCGTTGCTATCA
>JAVBJR010000220.1:0-5999 GCA_031546965.1 Dysgonomonas sp. | reverse complement strand
TGCCACTTGCATGACTGTGACCTGCATGCCTGTGAGTTGCATGCCTGTGAGCTGCATGCCACGTGGCTGCGATGTGCAGCATCCAACACATTTTATGCAATACGACTGCAACAGGTGTGCTGCATGGATAAACAAAGGCTGTAAGTGGAACCGTAGCAGCTTTAACTGCAGGCCTGCAGCAGCTTTAAAATTTGTTGTAAGGGTAGGATTGAAATGCCGAAGTCGGCCGAAGAAGGTATGCTGTACCTCCCACGATTCCGCGGTTTGTGACGTCACGTTTTGGCGTTTAAACATGCGGGAGTAGGTACGGCGCTTCAGTTTATGACGTTTATGACGTCAGAATGTGTTAAAAATCCGTTAGGAACGGCCTCAACTTTTCCGTTTAATATCGCTGTAGGTAAATTTTTGTCGTAAAAACGGATGTCATAACTAGTTTCCTCGACATTAAATGCATCAGCAGTTAAAGATTGAAGCAGGGTAAGGAAAAGCTTTCTGTTCACCTTTTTAAGTTTCATTTTTAATTTCAAAATTGAATTGACCGTTTTCATTGTTCTGCAATTGTCTGGAGAGAAAAAAACGTGTCTATTTATCCAATAAGTAAATAAATCCCAAATCTCATACATGAATAAATGTCACTTTTAATATAAAAGTGCCGACATGTTTCGACTGCTCTATACAGTCATCATCAGGGCATGACAAAAAAAAATGGTTCCACATTAATTTCACCACTAATTTTCACTTTATATGCCTCGCATTACATATTGAGATCAGGTTGCAGTTAGTAGACACTTGATCATTTACGAAATAATTTACAAAATGTTTACGAAATATGCAAAATTTGGTAAGTTCCCAAGTGTCTACTAATAAAGTTCAATTAGGTCTTCCAGTGTAATTGCAACCTCATTCAAATTTTAATTTCTATCAAACTGAGTTTATTAGAAACTTTTCATGAGCTTTTTCCATATTAAATCATGTAATCGGTACGTTATTCGGTACAATTACCTGAAGCGCCACCTAGCGACAACCGGCTGTGTCGACTTCACCGATGCAAAATCGCCGCTTTAATACAGCCCAGTTTAAAACCGTTTGTTTCGACGCGGACTGAAAACTCCGACTGCATCGAAACAACCGGCGCCGTTTCGATGCAGACGGAGTTTCGACTGAAACGGTAACATATACACTCATGGTGTCATCCTGCGTAAACCTAAAATACACTATATCCGAAGTGTAAACAAATGAAGTAGCAAAAACATGCACTTATATTCAAACACAATGGCACAATATTTATCACCCATTATACACACTCTTAATTGGTATCACCCTGCATATTCGCCCCATTAAACTACATCTGACGCAACTGCAGATAGTCATATGCTCGTCGCACGTTTGGCCCTATTCATTTGATTGATATTGTTGCTTAAATTCCTAAGGTCAACCTTTGATGGGTCTTGACACAAAAACCATATGATGCAATTTAAGGTATAGACCGTACACTTTGCTTAATTCATTGTGAATTTCTGTGAAGTTACACATTAATGCTAATAAAAAACGTGGCACCGACTTCTATTTCGGGAGCTCCAATAGCTTCCAAAGGATAAGTGAAACCCCATGGAAATACATAACCATTTAAGCAATATGTACCATCCAGACCTTAATTGCACCTTGTGACTTTGAAGTGTACTGTCCCATGAAAAGAGCCTTGCGAACAGCAATACAAGTCAAATGAATAGGTCCAAAAATGTGATTTGCAAATGATTATCAGCAGTTGGGCTGAAACATACTTTTTGTTTCACTTACACTTAATCTTCTCATCTCTCCTCTTCATGTTCTAGGGGTATTGTCTGAAATGAAACGCACACACCCTTACAAAAAAATACTGCAGTTTTTTCCATAAAACTACCGTTTTGCTTATTTTTAACAATGAAAAGTGCAATTTTATGGAACAAACTGCAGTATTTTTTTGTAAGGGACATTTGAAAAGTAAATATCATGCTCATTGTCTGCGCGAAATGTAGTTTACCTTTTATGGCGCATTTCCTTTTTCTGTTACTTTCCGGTGCATACTTTAAGAAATTGGTCATGACCCGGTCAATTTGGCTCTTGGTTGCATTTTCAATTTGTTTCTCCAATCGGACAGCATCTGAATTGATAACGTGTGTCAATATTCTAAAGTGAAACAAGCTTACTTATGAGATTAATAAACCAGGAAAGACAACATATGCTCACCAATACCAATTTTATACAACCGTAATTTATCGAGCGCCTTTTTCCCCTTTTCACGCAAGGAAAATTCTGTGGCCAACTCAACTGACATGACTTTGTTAAGGACCCTGTTCGCCAGGTTGTCAGCAGTTTTCTCCGATTTTACTTAGACATTGGACCTAGAATACGCTTAGCATAAGTTGAAGTATTGTACACCTTACTAGCTGTAGTAAGAATGCAGCGTAGTTTAATAATGTCATGGATACGATTTCAGCTCTATTCCTTGGTACGTCACAGAACTGCTGAAATGCGACAAGGTTTAGTTGTGGTATTATGGGTAGTGCCGTAAACGTCTCCGATACTTCAATGGATAAGGATTGCTGCTGACCATGGCTACTTAGGATCATATCCACTTTTTCTATCAGCTCCCTCATGAAGGCTTCCGTTTTGCGAGTTAGTACCTGCAATTGGAAAGCCTGCCTATGGATTAAGTCTGGAAAACATTTCATCAAAGTTTACTTCAGTTACACCAAGGATACAATATACTGTACTAGGATGTAGCACTCCCCTCATTTTCAATGGGAAAGAGGGTGGCAGCTGTCGATTGGCTGACGGGAATGAGCAGTGCATGATGGGTCAAAATGCGCATGGACAGCGATACCTTGAGTGATTTGGTTTTTTGTATCGGTTTGTATCGGTTTGAAACACGATACATTCTTCGATACTCGGAACTGCCATCCACGTGGTGTTAATTTTTGAGCACTGTTATGGACCGATCCCAGATAAAATTGCTCAAACTTGGTGAGTTTTTGTTTACATATGAAACAAACGCTTTGCCCAATGCGCACCTGCGCTGGCTGGATCGGTGTAGAAGAATATCGGTACAACAGACAACCGATACAAATGAAAATATCGGTACTCGTATCGGTACGATACGAGTACCACCCTATGGCTGAAGTTCTGTAAACTAGTGCCCTTTTCATAGAACCTGACTAGTGCTACATCCTGGTACAGTATATTGTATCCTTGGTTACATGATAACCAAGAACAAACTTTAAATTTTCTCACCGATGAGCTTTTGAATCAACTTTGGTCGATTTCTGCAGGCGGCATATCAAAGTAATTCTTCTCAAGTATTGCCCCTGGAGATGATGACATCTGTGTCAGTGTTGCTGGGACTGGTGGGAACAAGGCCGGAACAAGGAATCATTCCACGCTACTGAAAGAGTTTTCAGTTTAATTAAATAACCCAAAAACAATGTAAGTTGAGAACAATAACAAGCAAGTTAAAAACAATAACTTACAATGCGAAAAATGGTCACGAGGGGGCAGGAGAGCTCCTGTCACAATGGAGGACATGGAGGCATAATACCTAAGAGCCAGAGTATGGCGAGAGAAGAGCCACCTAGTGGCGATGTTGAGTCCATCCATTTGTGGTGAGCAGCCATCCTGCCCCTGGAAAGGTAGAAGAAGAAGTGGCCAAGATTCAATCCTGACAGCAGGTTTATATCCAAGTTTAGGATTGAACCTTGGACTCAGCTAACAGTGTTGGAGCTCTTACAACATGTCTAATTTGCATAATTATAATAACAAGCAGTACATGTGCCAACCACGTGTGACAGTCAAATATGAGACTGCCACACTCCCCCACACAAAAAAGAATCCTACACTCGGAGAGTTAGGACGTCTGCAAAGGTGAAACAAAAGGCAACATTAGTTCACCCACGGAATCAAAACAATGTTCCAGAAGGAACCATTAATTTAAACTGGTAAAACTTTACGATGGCGTACAACGACGGGAAAAGAGATGATGGGGACCGGTTCTGGTCCCATGCAGCAACTGAAGAGTCACAGTCGCTCACCAAGTCCTGAAGACTTGATGCCGGTTGAAGAATGGATAATGGAATACCATCGAAAGAAGCAATGAAACCACCGTGGCGAGAGGCAGGTCCAGAAGACACTTTCAAACCCACTTGTCTTAAAGTGGGGTAAAGATGAGAACAATGTAATTGCCAATGTTGGAGGAATCAATATCAAATTACATGACAAAACGTGCCCGGTGGGAGAGAAACAGCGGACTACAATAATATAAGAAAAACAGACCCAACAAAGTGGACATATAAAACCACCTGAAAAGGTGTAGGTCATAGAACCTTTACAATAGTTTTTCGGTAGGCTCGCCACATGTAGCAATCCCGGAATGATAACAATGAGGGCTGCTACTAAGAATTTTAATCAACAGCAAAATCACTCCTAACACCAATAACAATCAATAAAAGGCCCAGCACCCATCACCACACAGGTCATGGGATGGAACAACAGAGAGCCATTGGAAGGCGAATAGAGCCACGGGAGCTAGAGGCGATAATAGTTACCATTCCCTATGACCTGGTGCAGTGATGGGCGCTGATGATGTTGAGGCTGCTGGCTGTAGCAGGAGAGTGGCCACAATCCTACAAAGCTTTACTCTTTTATATTATTTGCGATTGACCTTTAACCCCATCAGCTGAGTGGTCTTGCAAAACTGCTTACAACACTATCATGTTAGGTCTTGTGAAACTGGTTCTTAACAATAAATGTAAACAAAGCATGACAAATGTAAACAAAACCATGTGGCATTCACGGGGCTGCCACATCCCCCCACAACGAAGATCCTACGACCACAGGTTGTAGGGCACGTGAGCAATAATAATGGGAATGTAACACAAGGTCTTCAAGTCAAGTGCTTGAGGAGAGACAACCAGACCGATGACAGAAAATCCGAAGTGCAAAAGATGGAACTGCATAATGTACAGAAGGATGATAGGAACCGGTGTTGGTCCCACGCAGCAACAAAGTAGTTGCTCACCAATCCAAGGTAGATGTGGTGCCGAGCGAAAAACAATGTGGTCGATGGAAGAGAAAAGAGATGCACACACACTTGATGAAAGGCATGTCCCTCAGGCACGAGAACACTGAAAACACCTTTTGAACCCATTCATCTTCTGGTGGTGTGACGATGGAAAGATGCGTGCAGTGATGATAAATGATGAAGCCATCGCAAAAGTATCCAGAGCTTCGCGTAGACAGTGGTCATTCCAGAGCAGTGGACATCGGACACCATTCTCCAGTAAGGCCCAAGTCAAAACAGAAGCGCCAGGAGGCTCTTGATGACAATGGTAGCGATACCAGAATACCACAGTTCAGATGGAGATGCCAACGACCAAATCAACTGATGCACAAGGAGGAGAAAGACGACGTTCTGTTGTTGAGGGCCAAGATGATCCTGGTAGGCTCGCCACATGTAGCGTGGCCGGAACAAGGAATCATTCCACGCTACCGAAAGGGTTTTCAGTTTAATTAAATAACCCAAAAACAATGTAAGTTGAGAACAATAACAAGCAAGTTAAAAACAATAACTTACAATGTGAAAAATGGCCACGAGGGGGCAGGAGAGCTCCTGTCACAATGGAGGACATGGAGGCATAATACCTAAGAGCCAGAGTATGGCGAGAGAAGAGCCACCTAGTGGCGAGGTTGAGTCCATCCATTTGTGGTGAGCAGCCATCCTGCCCCTGGAAAGGTAGAAGAAGAAGTGGCCAAGATTCAATCCTGACAGCAGGTTTATATCCAAGTTCAGGATTGAACCTTGGACTCAGCCAACAGTGTTGGAGCTCTAAAGGTGCTGGCACACTTGGCACGATTCCAGCTGCGATTGCGACTGCAATTCTGACGTCACTTCCTTTTCGTACCGATGAAAATATACTTTTACGATGCAATTTGGGACATGCAACTGCTGGGTACTATTTGCGTATACG
>JAVBJR010000649.1:0-5704 GCA_031546965.1 Dysgonomonas sp. | reverse complement strand
ACGGTGGCGCTCCGTATGCGGTTGTGCTTAGTCGAAACAGGAATGTAAAGCGCTTTCCTGACTAGATAGGTGATGCTCTACAACTTTGCAATTGAAACTAGTATTCTAAAATGCACGGTTTCAGAGGTAAAATTCAAGTGGCCTTGAAAAGCATGCTCAAGGTCATTCCTGTCATGCCTCAGCGATCGGCCCACCTCTTCTGATTGTTTTCATATATGGGCATATACAACGTATATGCTACCAATTTTTAGTTATTCCTCAACAGGCAACAATTTAGGAAGACCCTATATACATGAGGACGGTCTATTAGCGAGAGCAGCTAATACTTGTGGTTTGAGGATGTACGAGGCTCATTTCAAAAATAAGGGCCGATTGAGTAACAATCAAAAACCAATTAACGGAAAAATATGTCCCGGTTGTTTCAAACATATACATCACCACTTCATTTGACATTGTAGTCACCATAATTTTCCATGCCACTTGGACATAGTAAAAAAAGGTTTTTTAAAGTCCTCCGCATAAAATTCCACCACCTGGGAATTAAAAATTCCAAATGTAGTGACCAAAATTGGGTGGTGACCGTAAATGAATTGCACACAAAGTAACATCAACTGATGGCCACCTAGCGACCAAGTATTCAACCTGCTTATGTTTGTCCTTGTGTGACTTTTGGTGCAGATGGATGTGAAAATCAACAACCCCTAAATGGCTGTGATGGACTGGTTGAACTCCCAGGCGGTGAAATTGTTTTCAGCAGGTTTAAAAAACATTTTTTAAGGAGTCCAGGGGGCTTGAAAAATTATAGTGACTACACTGTAAAATAAAGTGGCGATGTATATGTTTGAAATAAACAACCGAGACATATTTCCGTTAATTGGTTTTTGATTTCTACTCAATTGGCCCTTACTTTTGAAATGAGCCTAGTATAAATATGTTCTTCGGCAGTGCCTTAGTGACCGTGGGGGATGCGTTACACAGCTCCTCGAGGATACCTGGAACCGCAAAAAGTAATGAACGCTATTATAATAATGTATATTCCATACACACTTCAGATGATCAAGATTGGTTCACATGTATTATGCGAATTAACATATAAAACACCCAATTTTATCACTTTTTCAAGTCCAACAAAATAAGTATATATGAGAAATGCTTGCAAAGTTAATGAATAGGATAGTAGGGGGCCCCCGGGTTAATATACTTGCTGGTGTATAGGACCCGTTAGTGTCATGATCTGCACTGGCAACCAGAGTTCACCTCATGCCACAAATTCCAGGAATTCCCTAACCGGTTCAAGGGCAACCAGTTCACGCAGCTGCAGCAACCCTGACTCACAGGATCCAAGTCTACTGGTGCAACTTGCGCAACCCCCTACTGCTGCCAGACTGGCTCAAACCAGTTCCGCAGGCCTTATAAAGAGCAGTGCTGGATGGCATTCTCCACCACTTACTTCAACTCTGCTCTCCAGTTATACTGTTCCTGTCTCGTCAGTGGCGCCATCTCCTGGTACATCGGTTGCAACTCTGCTCTCCAGGTATACTGTTCCTGTCTCGTCAGTGGCGCCATCTCCTGGTACATCTGGTGCAACTCTGCTCCCCAGGTATACTGTTCCTGTCTCGTCAGTGGCGCCATCTCCTGGTACATCTGGTGCAACTCTGCTCTAAAGGTATACCGTTCCTGTCTCTTCAGTGGCACCATCTTCTGGTACATCCAGGGACCCTACCCTTGGTTTTCCCGTGGCACCACATCCGGGTGCTCTGCAAGAAGCTCTCTAAAGCCACAAGTTGTGGCCCCGTGGGAGCCCAGAAGTTCTGGCCTTCAAGTTCCTGATTCCCCAAGATAAAGAGGGCAATCTGGAATCAGACGAGTGAACTGTTCTTGACAGTTAGCAACAGGATACCATACCGTAAGTTTGCAAAATTTCTACTAAGTTTGTTAATTGTTGATGGTGAACAATTTTGCAATTTTACTATCACCAGTTGTACCGTAAATTTAGAGAAAAGCAATACCGGTATAGAAACTCAATACTACTGTCATCCGGTCATGTGTTCGTGCATTACGTCACGCCGCATGGCGGGAAAGCCAGGAAGCATTTTGCATTATTGATACCCCATTATTCTAAATAAAGATGACCATAACAAGGAATCTAAGAGAGAAACGTGTATTTTATTTATTTGTCTTATTTATTTTATTGTGGTGAGAAAATTAGGAAGTGGCAAAATGATTATACAAACAATGGAAATAAATTTTCAAGGTAAGAATTATTGAAGAAATTGGGAGCATGTACTTATGCCTAAATTTGGGTGCTATTGAGAATAATGCATATTCGGTTTTGTTTTGTTTTAATGTAGGTAACATTATGGGGGGCGCTGCTGAGCCATGGTGGTGAGTGGACGTGTCTGGTCAGAGCTCCACAGTATTTTTGGATAAACACGGAAATAGTATAGTGGACTTTGATATTGGTGTTCAGTATTGTTTAAGTGGAGACAGAGAGAGAACACTGGGTAGGGAGTGGAAGTGAAAGTGTGTTGAAGGTCGACAATTGAGTGAGGAGAAGTGTTAGCTAGGCCTAAATCCGTTGCAGTGGAATCAGACGGTTGACGCCAAGACGTGGTGATGCCAGGACACGGTGACGCAAGACGCGGTGACGCCAGGACGCAGTGATGCCAGGACGCGAATAGATGGAGCGGGAAAGAGCGAATAGTATGCCAAATTCAGACTTTGAATTGGAGAAACGCACAGCTGTGGAGGCATTGGTAAGAGGAGGGAAGTTACAGAGATCACCAAAGCTAAAACGTGGACGGACAACCGAGGCAGAAACCCAGGAGCAGGAGTGTGAATTGAAAAAGATGGAGCGGATAGAGCAAATGTTGACGGAGATTCTGGAGAATCAGAAAAGGCAGGAGAGAAACCTGGAGCATAAGTTGGAAGAGTGGGGGAATAAAATACAACAGCAGGTGGCGGAGCAGGTGAAGATGGACCAAGAAAAGGACAGAAGAAAATGGGAAGAAGATTTGGAAGAGTGTAAGAGAGTGTGGAGTATGTGGAAGGAGAGTTGGGAAAGGCAGCAACAGGAGCTGGTGGACAAAATTGATGATTTGGAAAATAGAGGAAGAAGACAGAATGTTATAATAAGAGGGTTGAATTAGGACCAAGAGGAGACGTGGATGCAGACAAAGACGAAAGTAGAGGAACTTTTCACAGACAAATTGAAGGTGGAGGTTGGAATTACGAGAGCGCATAGAGTGGGCAGATATACGCAGGAAAGAGGCAGGCTGATTGTATTGAAGTTGGACAAGGAGAGTGACAAAGACAAGATAATGGATGCAAAGGTGTCATTGAAAGGGACGAGGATATATATTGAGGATGACTTTTCGGTGAGAGTGAGAAATCAAAGAAGAATTCTACTGGAGATGGCAAAGTGAGAAAGGATGGCGGGCAAGAGGGCAGTAGTGGTGTTCAACAAATTGATCGTGGATGGGGTGCAGTACAAGTGGAATGAGAGAAGCAAAGAAGTGAAAGAAGTACTACAAGTGATGCGAAAAAATTAAAAGAAGGGGTAGAAGAGGGAATAAAATTACTTATGTGAAATATAGTGGGAGTGGCAATGAAGGGGAGAAAGTTTTGGGAATATATTAAGGATTTTGGGGGTGTCACAATGGTTGAGACGTGGATTACGGAAAAAGAGTGTGTTAAGTGGGAGGGGAAGTTGCCGACGGGGTTTAATTGGTCTTGCCTGCCAGTGTAAAGGAGAAGGGGAGAGGGAGAGCGAAAGGGGGGATTATAGTGGGGTTAAAGAAAGGGTGGATGAAGGGGGAGTTGGAATGTGGAAAGAGCGGGATGGGGGTGGTACAAGAATGGGAAAAGGATAAAGAAAAGTGGGTATGGATAATAGTGTATAGGAATGGGGCGTGGAAAGATTTGAAGCAAGACTTGGTGGGATGGATGGAGGAGAGAGTTGATGGAAAGAATGTAAACCTTATGATCACGGGTGATTTTAATGCACGGATTGGCATTGAGGGAGGGGGTATAAGGGATGATGGGGAGGGTGGAGGACGTAATTCCAAGGATAAATCACCAAATTGGGAGGGTAAAAATTTACTGCAGTGGTTGGAAGAAAATGGGCTGGAGGTGTTGAATGGAAATTGGGAAGGTGATTGGGAGGGAGAGTTTACGTATGTAGGACATATGGGGAGTACAGTGGTGGACTATGGGATAGTAAATGGAGTGGGGAAAGACAAAATTAAACAGATGTGTGTGGGGAAAAGGGTAGAATCAGATCACCAACCAGTGATCATGGTAGTGGAAGGAAGAAGTGAGGAAGAGCATATAGGGGAGGGGGAGGAAGAACGTAAATACCTTAAGGAGTATGCATGGACAGAACATAATATTAAGGAGTATAAGGAAAAGTTAAGAAAGGGGTTAGAAAAAGGAGGAAGTAATGGGAGTGTGGAGGAAAAATGGCAGGAGATAAAGGATATAATAGGCATGGCAAGAAAAAGGGTGGAGGGATACAGAGGGTGTATAAGAGACGGGAAGAGTGGTGGGATGAGAGTTGTTGGCTGAAAAAGAAAGCAGTTAGGTTGAGCCTTAGACAATTTAGAGAGGCAAAGGAGGGTGAGTTGAGGTTGGTGAAAAGGAGAGAGTATTGTGAAGCTAAATGGGAGTTTAAAAAGTTATGTAAAGAAAAGAAAAAGGAAAGTATGAACAAATGGATTGAGAGAGTGAAAGAGGTGAAGACAGAGGGAGGTTTTTGGGAATTAGTGAATAGAGGTAGGAATAGATATGGGAGTGGTGTGGCGAGACAGATAAAAGAGGAGGAGTGGGTTTCATATTTTGCAGAGTTAGTTGGTGGGGAGGGAGAGATAGAAGGGTTAGTATTAGACCAGCTACAGGGGGGAGAAGATGGGAGTAGAATAACGAAAGAGGAAGTAGTGAGGGCAATAAGAAAACTAAGAAGGGGAAGGCGGAAGGAGGGGATAAGATTGAAAATGAGGTACGGATTTACGGACAGGATGAAGTCGTGGGAGGGTTAGTGGAGTTGATGAACGATGTATGGATAAAGGGGGAAATGCCAATGGAATGGAGACAGGCGATAATATGTCCATTATATAAAGGAGGTGAGAAGAGCGAGGTAAAGAATTATAGAGAGATAACTCTGTGTTGTACGGCTTATAAGATATATGCAATGGTGTTAGAAGGGAGAATGACGAAAATAGTAGAGGAAAAGGGCTTTTTAGGAGATTGGCAGGTGGGATTCCGCAAGGGTAGAGGGACCATGGACAATATATATATGTTGCACACACTAGTGGAAAAAGAAATAAGCAAGGTGAGAGGGAAGGTAATGGCTTTTTTTATAGATTTGAAGGCAGCTTTTGATTCTTTAGATAGGAAGGAGCTGATAAAGGAGCTACAGAAGTGTTGAATTAAGGGAAGGTTATTGGCAGCGGTTAAGGTGATCTACACAAAAACTGTGAATCAAGTGAGAGGACCGAGTGGACTGTCAAGAGAGTTTGAGTAAAATAAAGGTGTGCGACAAGGGTGCCCATTGAGTCCGCTACTGTTTAACCCTGGAACACTCGGGTTGGCGTCTCCTGGACACCACACATTTAAAAATTGAAGATAATGTGCTTTAGGATTTTTTGTGAAACTTGTACCTTTGTATACCTTCATTTCAACATCCCTAGCACCTTTTAAATTATTA
>JAVBJR010000239.1:0-2598 GCA_031546965.1 Dysgonomonas sp. | reverse complement strand
CTATATACAGATGGCTTCCCCACTTCATATGCAAGAACAAACTCTCCATACTAGAATTTTAACCCCTCTTAGCCTCTCTGCACAGGCCCAGAAACATACAAACTCCAATCTGTTAAAACACCTTTAATAAATTGTTTAAAGAGAAAAGAAGTGAACTCATAGTTTTAATTTTAATCATTCTTTCTGCAGTCCGAATATCATGAGGTGTTACAAAACCCTGTCAGTTCACCTTTAATTCACCTTTAATTTAAAACACATTCAAATTGTATATTATATACAGTGAAACTTGTCTATGGTGGAAAATTTGAATTTTTTGGACTACTGACTGCATAATTGACGTGTCAACAACCTCTCTATGCTGGAAAGCTCTTTTTAGATCCTTGAGATCCCATCATTGAAAGGTTATTTTGCTGTATATTTATATATTATTATCATCTATATAAATTTCCCTGAATTTTTGCAAAAATTGGTGATTAGTCTTCCCCGAATTCTTGGCTAAAAAAATCTAAATTCCTTGATTTCCAGGTTTCCCTGAGTGGTATATAAACCCTGCTTAAGTATTTCATACCCTATTTTAATATACATCACTGTCTTTAAAGACACCTACATCATTACTCAATGTAATTTGCAAAATATAAGGAAATACGTACCGTGGCGGCATCGTTGCAAAAGCTTTCGATCATCTCGCAGATTTGGTTTGCCTGTTAGTTGAAATAAAATACAATAAAATGTTATAACTTTAAGAAAAAGGAAGTGAAAATACAGAGCTAGATGAAGAATTACTTTGTGGGTATAAAGTATGATTCGTCCACCGTTACGAAGCATCACTTGCATCATGCTGATCCTCGGGACCATCACGTCAATCACTTCGTCAAAACTGATGTAGAAGGAAAACACAGATCAATTTATTTCCAGTATTTCCAGGGAGAGTTCACTGTAGAAGAAGTATAATAGTGTACTTACTTAAAGGCAGAGAGAACTTTAAGGTGATCAACGTTGTGATCGTTTTCACGCCTGATCAGATATATTCCTGAATGTGAAATGCCAAGAAGGTGGGCATCAGGATGATGTTGTCCTCCCTAAATGTAATGAAAAAAATGTACAACTATTAGCATTAAACTAAAGCACAACTAAAGTCAAAATGTTATAGAAAATTGGGATATGAACTCACGTTAACGGGGAAAAGCCGTGAAAAATAAGTTGGCCATTCTTTAGCAATGCTGATGATGTTCTTCTTGGCTGTGATCTTGTGATGTGGTGAATGAAGATTATTTGGAGTGATGCCGTAATTGTCTGTGTATATAAACAAAAAGTTGAATTTAATTAATAAACAATTTTAGGGTTTAATTAACAAACAATTCCAGGGTTTAATTAATAAACAAAACCAGGGTTTAATTAATAAACAATTCCAGGCTTCAATTAATAAACAATTCCAGGATTTTAATTAATAAACAATTCCAGGGTTTAATTAATAAACAATTCCAGGGTTTAACTAATAAACAATTCCAGGGTTTAATTAATTAACAAATCCAGGGTTTAATTAACAAAGAATTCCAGGGTTTAATTAACAAACAATTCCAGGGTTTAAGTAATAAACAATTCCAGGGTTCAATTAATAAACAAATCCAGGGTTTAATTAATAAACAATTCCAGGATTTAATTAATAAACAATTCCAGGGTTTAATTAATAAACAATTCCAGGATTTAATTAATAAACAATTCCAGGATTTTAAGGGTTAAAAAATCCCATTATAATTCAAGGATTTCCAGTTTAGTAGACAGCCTGTTATAGAGGGTTCAAAATTGCAGTAGCAAATCCGATTTGGGAAAATCCACCTCTTATAACAAACAGACAGCATGCTCTTTAAAAATATTTTGAAACCTGTTACAGTAGTTACAAATTATACATACCCAGTATGTGCATCATTTTCTTTTTATCCTCTGCATTTATCCTGATGCAGATCTTAGAATGAACATCCAACACCACTTGACAGAACACTAGATGCAAGGCCAAGGGGCTTCCAAGATGCTCCGACGGTGAAAACACCTGCGCGAGTCATCCCGCGTCATTTCCCTCAACTTCCCGCGGTCACCTATCATCCCATTCAACTTACTTCTTTACGAACGTGGAGGCTCCAAGGGACACGATTGTACGTGAAGTAAGGCCCTGGAGCCAAAGGGTAAAGCTTGGTCCTTATCGTCTCCAAATGCCGCGAGTCGACGTCGTCAACTATTCGAGGAACATCCATAACGGGCCGAAGGAACTCCGGACTCTCATCAACTGATGGACACACAAACAATATAGTTCATATATGTGGGAATAAAGGGAATTAAAGGTGACCAGACACGGTTTTGGAAAGTACCCTGGAAAAAATAGCATGTTGTAGTAAACCAAATAACTATTCAAGTGATAGAACAGAACTGCTCAGAAATATTTAAAACCAAAGATATAAAATTGCGAAATTTAAGCGAATTTGAATTTGGCGCCGCTGGTACGGCAAGCCTGTGCTGATTAAAACGCCGTCCTGGATGCCAACCCGATTAATAAGCCTAAAACTCGCTAAAAGTCGTTACGATTTCCGAAATGCCTACCAAATG
>JAVBJR010000654.1:0-5420 GCA_031546965.1 Dysgonomonas sp. | reverse complement strand
GATGGATGTTATGATTTATTGCACAAAGTTGGGCATGTTTCGCCTCAGACGAACGGACAGAGATTTCGTTTTTTAATATATATAGGATAAACCGTGCATTTCACCACAAAACGTTTGAAGTTTCACTATACTTGTACACATACCCGCCAGGGTTGTTACACTCCTTTAAAGGTGAACTGAACAAGTTGTTGGTGCCGTAGTTTGGCACCCCAAATACATGCAATAACCTTTAAATTATTAATGATCTCCTAATAAGATTACAATTTAATGTGCTATAACCTTGAAATTCATTCACTGTA
Organism: Dysgonomonas sp.; assembly: GCA_031546965.1. Classification (GTDB taxonomy): domain Bacteria; phylum Bacteroidota; class Bacteroidia; order Bacteroidales; family Dysgonomonadaceae; genus Dysgonomonas_A. Next base: position 5,121 of record JAVBJR010000654.1, on the reverse strand, counting down.
ATGATTATTTCATTGAACAATGGCATAATTTCTATAAGCCATTAACTTTTACGATTAGCAAGAGCTGTGGAAATTAAATAAAGTATAATATGTAACGATCGCGTGCGGAAATATTTTAATGAATATTAATTAATTTATAGAACATTGTCAAAATAATATTTTAAGGTGTAATTTAATATATATTTAGCAATTAAGTTATGATAAATTCATGCAAATGTATTTGTTTGGTCAGATTATGCGCAAACACAACATTTTTTGGCACCATCTAGCGAGCATTTTCGCAACATAAGCAAATGAAATTTACTTTTCCTTCATCGGATTTCCATCCCCTTGCACAAAAAATGATGTACCACGTGACCAAGAGGGTCCCCCACACCTTTTAAATGAGATTAGAGAAGGATCCATAATGGACTCTTCCCACCCATGTTACGGCTACGAGGCAACCGCGATACACCCCCGCATCCCGGTTCACCGAGAAGATACCAATAAATAATGGACTGTTCTTCGCTTTGTTATTACAGCGGCATTTCCGCGACTCACCCCCTGGAGATGATGATGGATAGATAGATGTGCATGCACATTGCCTGAAAGTCAAATAGATAAAATAAACAGCACTTCCGCCCTTGTATTCACACTTCTAGTGTTGGTTTGGAAATGTTTATCAGCATTTCTTTTCAGTGGTGCAGGCTATTTTTGTGTTGGTATAAGCGTATGGATTCAGGGAAATACTTAGTGGCCAGTAGGCTTAAACATCACAATGCGCAGATAATAAATAATAAATGCTGTTTTCGTTAGGAAAATAATTGAGATCCCGTTTCAATTTAATAGGAATAACAACGGTTAGGAGCATGCATGGTGTCCAATAACATATTGTAATATCATACGAAATTAGACGAAATTGTTGGCAGAATTTCATTGGAAAAATCCTACATTGATCTCGCGTAACCATATGTCCAAATAATCAAATTCTCAAATAAATAAATATTCAAATACTTCATAAATATTCAAATATTTAAAGCCTCAAATTAATGAATTCTCAAGTAATAAGTAAATGTTGTAATAAATAAATGTAGAAATAAGTAAATGCTCAAATAATAAGTAAATGCTCAAATAATAAGTAAATGCTCAAATAATAAGCAAATGCTCAAGTATTAAGTGAATGTTCAAATAATACAAATAATAAGTAAATGCTCAAGAAATAAGTAAATGTTCAAATAAGTGTTCAAATAATAAATCATTGTTATAATAATAAGTAAATGCTCAAATAATAAGCAAATGCTCAAATACTGAAAAAATGCTTCAATAATAAATGATCAAATAGCGAAATGCACAAATAAGTAAAAGCTCAAACAAGTAAATGCTCAAACAATAAGTAAATGCTAAAGTAAATATTCAAATAAATAAATGTTCAAAGAATAAGCAAATGCTCGAATAATAGGCAAATGCTCACATATACTGAATATGTACATGCTTAAATAATAAATAAATGTTCAAATATTAAATAATTGCGCAAATAAATAATTGTTTAAATAAACAATTGTTCAAATATGATGACAAGAGTGTGACGAATGATGGTGTGACGAAGCGAACATGTAGAATGTGACGAATAGCATGTGACGAGTAGTACGTGACAATTTGTCAGTGACCAAGACCCATGTGACTAAGTGATTTGTGACGAAATGACTTTCTAGTTTCTACCAATTTTCAAAGTAATATAAGTTTGACATTTTTGAAATGCAAAAAGGTTGCATAAAATGTCACGTGAAATGTCACATGCGGGTAGGCCAATGATCATTAAGGGCTTTTTTTTGGTCTTTGTGTTACCACCTCATTCGCTGGGCATGAGGGTACCGCCCACTTCCGGGTCATCGCCGGTCATTGGCAGGTTTCGATCAAGGATTTACAGACCTAAGCATGTGACAAAGTAACTCACAAATGGCCCTAAAGTCATCGTGTTTATTCTGGCCACATTCACCCACATAAGCCACTCAGGTCACGTGTCACCCACTAGCAAAACTCACTTAACCCTTAGCTCGGGAGCGTTTAATAATCACGTGCAAACTTCCAATCCCGAAATTTCTCTACAAATTGCAATTAACATGAATTAGCATGAACAAACGCCGCGAGAGGTTCAGCTTCCCCTTGCGTACGGCGTTCCAAGTCGCCCATGACAAGCGCCTTGTAGTTAGGTGGCAGAAAAGCCTCGCGGAATTCTGCCACAAAGGCCGCCCAAGTCTGAAAAGGCTCGGCCTCGTTATTGGTTGTCCACCACAGAAGGGCTGGCCCCTCCAAGGTGGTGTGGACCACCCGCTGAAGAAAATCAAGCTCAGTGAAAGCACCCAAGCTGCCCACATTCTTCAGCTTCCTCAGAAAGTCCTCTACACCAGGCCCAGACTGGTCATCGTGCACAAGGTCACTCAAGTTATAGGGAAGTCTCCCCATCGGTGATCCTGGTGGCGCGAACACCAGGTCACCACCCCAGGTGCCAACCAGCGGCACCCGGGTAGGCCGCGCAGCCGCGGCCGCCGAAGCAGCCGCCCAACCCCGGACCTTGGTCTCGGGGGGATCAGCAACAGGCCGTGCGGCACGCGATGACACCTTGGCCGGACCTGTCCGGAGCGTCGGAGGGTGTACCTCGCGGTCAAGCGAGCGCAGGCGACCAAGTTCAGCGGCCACCATGCGCTCCGCGGTCTCCGGGGAGAGACCCTCGACTGCCAGGCCCAACATGGCCCCTATAGCAGCGAAAGAGCTACTGGCGGCCGTTGAAGTGGCCACCGGGGCCGGCCATGGCGCCCTGACAACGGTGTCCTGGAGCTCTGTCCGAGACCTCGCAGGGGAGCAAGCCGTGGAGTTCGCCAGTGGGGAGAACCTACCCGCGGCCACATCATCCCAGCCGCCGTGCACGGGCTGCTTGGCAGCCTTCGGCGTAGCATGGGAGGACGCCCGCTGCAGAACCGAGGGCACCAAGCCCCCGTCCACCGCGAGCCGGCGTAACGCATCCTCATGGAAGCGTTGCACCGAGGCCGACATTTCGACCACCGTCGACCCGCGCGAAGCGGACGTCGACGAGGCACGGTGCCGGCCCCTGCTGCGGTCCTCGAGACGAGTCGCATGGGCAGCCCCATGCTGCGCTCCGCTAGCGGAGCCGCGGTCAGCCGACCGGCTGCGGCGGCCCGACTTAGCAACGCGGTCACCTGTGTCCACAAGCAACTCGCCCCCGGGAGGGCCATCATCGAGGCCGCCGAAGCCTGCGCCACGCGCGACGGCGTCAACAGGCATTCAGCAGGGGCCCGAACCAACCTGGGGTCACCGGCTAATATTCCTGTCTGATCCAATAGCAGACGGCCGGATACCCCAGACTCCGCAGCCGCCAAAGCAGCCGCATGTGCCCCCCGGACGTATGTCATGACACGAGTGACGTCAAAACCTGTTACCAAACCGAAACTAAGTTTCCGAAAATTCCGGAAAGTAGGTCAGAAGATGTATTTTGACTGTCGGAACAATTTAGGTTCACGGTACGTTTACGATTAAACGCTTATTTACCGCGGGATGGGTGATTTACGATGTGTCAGCCGTCAAACTGACATTCCATAAATGGTGTGAAAAACAAAACAAATTTTTCTTCCTCGCCGATTTTCTTGTCTTTCCCGTCGATTTTCTTGTCTTTCCCGTCGATTTTCTCGTCTTCCCCGTCGATTTTATCTTCAAAAACGTCAGTTTGCTTTTCTAAAACCAATTATTGTATTTATTACGAAAATCTTTCCAATTTTCCTCTGTTGTGCGCTGCCGCTCATTCAGAATTTGCCCTGCAAATCTAGAAAACTCGAGGAAACATGGCGGCGTTTCCGACGACAGCATGGCCGCTCTCTCTATTATACAGGCTCTCTAGGCCCCTGCGCTAGGAGCGCACCCTGGTGGCAACCAGGGGCGTGACAAATTGTCATATTTTTCTGTTGGAGAACTGAATTTTTATTATTGTTTTATACCAGTGCATTATTACCTTAGCCTCGACGTCACCTCACACTTGTTTTACCTTGCTCTACAGCAAATGTTTTATTTACAATTAGTAACTTAAATGTGATAATTAAAACGTTTTTTGAAATATTTATTTGACTATTTAACCGCATAGTAATTTTTAAGCATTTTACTTATATTTATGCATAAAAGTCAGTGATGGAAATTTCAATGTTTGAAATATTTAAATTGCAGAAAATTGAACAATAAAAGGAAACTCGCAGACAGCCAAGATAGAAAATGTGTAAAACCAGTTACAAAATATTGTAAATAAAATTGTGTATATTTGTACAATGTTGAAATGTTGAATGTTGAAAATAAAATTGCAAAAAAATTAAACAATAAAAGGAAACAGAAATCAAAAATAGAAAATGTGTGCAAAAAGTTAAAACGTATTCTAAATAAAATTGTTTTGTGTATATTTGTGCAATGTTGAAAAAGATAAGGGGAACAGGAAAGAGAGATAACAAATATGCAAAATAAAGTTAAAAATGTATTGAAAATAAAATTGAAGAAAATTGAACAATACATTTTAGGAAACACAAAGACAACAAAAATTGAAAATGTTTAAAAACATGTTAAAAAGTATTGTAAATAAAATTGTGTGTTGTATATACTTGTACAATATTGAACAAGATAAGGGGAACAGGTAGTAGAAACCAAAATTATGTAAAAGGAAAGTTAAAATGTATTTAAAATGAAGTTATATGCATGTTGTGTGTAATGTTCAGCACGTTTCATATGGGAGGTGTGGCTTCAGGGTAAACGATGACGTCACAACCAATCACCTTCCACCTGCATTGAGGCAACCTTACCCCTCTAATAAACTTGCGCCGTACCTCCCACGATTCCGCGTTTGTGACGTCACGTTTTGGCGTTAGGTATGCGGGAGTAGGTACGGCGCTTCAGTTTCTGACGTTTAGAACGTTTATGACGTCAGAATATTGTAAAAATCTGTTAGGAACTGACTCAAATTTTAGTCATCAAAATCTTGAAGTTAAGACATCCGTTTTTACGACAAAAATTTACCTAAGGAGATATTAAACTGAAAAGTTGAAAAGTTGAGGCCGTTCCTAACAGATTTTTAACATATTCTGACGTCATAAA
>JAVBJR010000069.1:0-3980 GCA_031546965.1 Dysgonomonas sp. | reverse complement strand
AAAAAAACTAAGTGAGAAGATTGTCGTTATAACAGTCAAAATTGAACTGAAGATAATCTTTCGAAAAAAACAAATAGTAGACTATGGATCTTATTAATGAAGTCATTGCCAGAGCAAAAGCAAACAAACAACGCATTGTGTTGCCCGAAGGAACAGAAGAGAGAACAATAAAAGCAGCAGACCAATTGCTTGCCGATGGCGTTGCCGAAATTATTCTGATAGGAAACCCTACCGAGATTAAAAATTTAGCCCTAAAATTCAATTTAACCCATATTGATAAAGCTTGCATTGTTGACCCCAAAGACCATGCAAAGAAACAAATATATGCCGACCTGCTCTTAGACTTGCGTAAAGCAAAGGGTATGACACCCGAACAAGCGGTAACATTGACAGAAGATCCCTTGTATCTAGCCTGTTTAATGATTAAAAACGGAGATGCCGACGGCGAAATTGCCGGAGCTCAAAATACGACAGGCGATGTGTTGCGTCCTGCCTTGCAGATTATAAAAACAGCACCCGGAATAAGTGTAGTTTCAGGAGCTTTTCTGATGATCATTAAAGACAATCAGTATGTACCCAACGGTATATTGGTATTTGCAGACTGTGCAGTAACACCCAACCCAACCGCTTCGCAGTTGGCGGAAATTGCCATAGCATCGGCACATACAGCAAGGGCACTTGTAGGAGAAGAACCCAAGGTCGCCATGTTGAGTTTCTCCTCCAAAGGGAGTGCCAAAGACCCCATGGTAGACAAAGTAGTAGAAGCAACTGCTTTAGCAAAAAAAATAGACCCCACTGTTGATATAGACGGCGAGCTGCAAGCCGATGCCGCATTAGTACCGGCAATAGCAAACAGCAAAGCTCCCGGAAGCACAGTTGCCGGAAGAGCCAATGTACTCGTATTCCCCACACTCGAAGTGGGCAATATCAGTTACAAACTAGTACAACGCCTAGCTGGAGCCGAAGCAGTAGGACCTATCCTGCAAGGAATGGCAGCCCCTATCAACGACCTATCGAGAGGCTGTTCGGTAGAAGATATATACCGAATGGTTGCCATAGCAGCCAATCAAGCAATAGCCGCCAAAAAGAAATAAGGTTGACCCTTAATTTTAGTAATAGTAAATATTTACTTGCCAAAGTAATAAATAGGTCTGTGACCTTAAAAAAATAAAACATAAATATGGCTGAAATAAAAGAACCGATCGAAGGTTACGGATTAAGTAAAAAAGATCACGAGAGAGCCTTGTTCTCCAAAATAGGTGTTGTGGGCTGCGGTCGCGATGGACGTAGTATCGTTAATCTCACAGCACAATCGGGTATGGAGGTAGTATTTATCGAAATATCGGAAGAAAAAATACAGGATGCCCTCAAAGAAATAGAGCACAGTTTAGATACCAAAATAGAGAACTGGGGTTTGACCCAAACCGAAAAACGTACCACTATGGGGCGTATCACCGGCTCATTGGACTATGCAGACCTCAAAGATTGCGACTTTGTAATAGAATGTATCCGTTACGAAGCCAACGGCGAACGCAGTACATCGCTCCGTAAAGAAGTATTCAAGAAGCTCGAGGAAGTGCTTTCGCACGACGCCATCATTGCCACCAATGCAACAACGGTAATTATCAGTGAACTTTCGGCTGACCTAAAATACAAAGAGCGTTGCGTGAGCCTGCATTTCCCTATTCCTCATAGCGATGCCAAATTGCTGGAGATTGTAAAAGGCACATTTACTTCGCCCGAAGTAGTGGGTAAAGTAATTCGTTTCTCGAACCTGATTAAACATTTACCTATCGAAGTTCGCGAAAGTAGCGGATTGGTGAGCATGCGTTTGCTTACAATCATGTTGAATGAAGCCTGCCATATATTGATGGAAAACCTAGCTTCGATGGAAGATATCGATAAAGAATTTAGTGTCATTTATGGACAACGTTACGGTATATTTGAGCTGGCAGATCTTTTGGGTATCGAAAAAATTGTGATGCTGATGGAAGACATGTTCAACGAATATGGAGACCGCAAGTACAAAGCATCGCCCATTTTGTGGAGGTTGTATCACTCTAAACAATACGGAGTGCAAACCGGTAGAGGTTTCTATATTTATGATGAAGCCGACAAACGTGTAGGTGCAAACAATTTAATCTAACCAAAAGATCATGAAGATATTAGTATTGAACTGTGGAAGTTCGTCCATAAAATATAAGCTTTTCGATATGAAAAGCAAAGAAGTGTTGGCTCAAGGAGCTATCGAAAAAATAGGACTAAAGGGATCGTTCTTGAAATTTCCTTTCAAGGATGACAAAATTGTTCTCGAAGGCGAAATTCTGGAGCATAAGTCGGGTATAGAATATATATTAGGTGTACTTACCAGCCCCAAATACGGCTGCATAAAATCGCTTAACGAAATTGATGCCGTAGGTCATCGTGTAGTACATGGAGGCGAAAAGTTTAACAAAAGTGTACTTATCACTGATGATGTATTGGCAAAAGTAGTAGAGTGTATAGATATTGCACCCTTGCACAATCCGCCTAACTTAGCAGGCATCAACGCCGTTAAAGAATTGATGGGAGATATTCCTCAAGTAGGAGTGTTCGATACAGCATTTCACCAAACAATGCCTGCAAAAGCATATATGTATGGTGTACCCTATTCTTTGTACGAAAAGTATGCGATACGGCGTTACGGATTTCATGGTACGAGCCATAGATATGTAACCCGTCGTGCTTGCGAATTTTTGGAGATCCCCTACGAAAGCCAAAAAATTGTATCTACACATATCGGTAACGGGGGCTCTTTAGCTGCCGTTGCAGACGGAAAATCGGTAGACACAAGTATGGGTATGACTCCCGTTGAAGGTCTATTGATGGGAACCCGTTCGGGTGATGTTGATGCAGGCGTTTTGTCTTTCATTATGGAAAAAGAAAATGTAGGACCTCAAACAATGTCTACTATCGTTAATAAGTTTAGTGGATTATTGGGTATTTCGGGATTATCATCTGATATGAGAGATATACGTGCCGGTATAGAAAAAGGCGATAAACGAGCCGAACTGGCATTCGATATGTTCGTTTACCGTATCAAAAAATATGTAGGAGCTTATGCTGCCGCTTTAGGTGGTATGGATGTACTTATATTTACGGGAGGTATTGGCGAAAATCATTCTATAACTAGAGAAGAGATTTGTAAAGACCTGGAATTTATGGGTGTAAAACTCGATTTTGACAAGAATAACGAAATTCATGGAGATGAAGCGGTAATAAGTGCTGCCGATTCACGAGTTAAGATTGTAGTAATCCCTACCGATGAGGAGTTTATGATTGCTTCGGATACAATGGAGATAGTGGGCGCTTAAATCAAGAAGTCAATTTAAGACATAAACCAAGCCGCAGTTAAAATATTTAATTGCGGCTTGGTTGTATAAGATGATGCAAAATATGTAATTTTACGTCTCAATTTTGGATATAATGGAAAAAGACAATAAAAATAAATCATTCGTTCTTCCTGCCGAGTGGTATCCTCAAAGTGCCATTCAATTGACATGGCCTCATTACGGGACAGACTGGGGTTATATGTTGGAAGAGATAACAATGTGCTATATAAACTTGGCACGTGTAATTCTTCAATATCAAAAGCTAATTATAGTTTGTCGTGACGATGCAGCCGTAAAGCTGATGCTAAACGTAGACCAAAATCTTCAAAAGAATCTCATACTGATAGAATTACCCACCAACGATACTTGGGCTAGAGATCATGCCGGCATTTCGGTTTTTGACGACAACAATCAGAAATATCTCCTAGACTTCACCTTTAATGGGTGGGGATTGAAATTTCCTTCCAATTATGATAATCAGATCAATAGAGGACTGTTTGCTGCTAAAGCTTTTCAGTCGGATGTAGAATGTGTAAACAAAAAATACTTTGTTCTCGAAGGAGGTGCATTAGAGTCGGACGGAAAAGGTACATTGCTTACAACTTCCGA
>JAVBJR010000080.1:0-5821 GCA_031546965.1 Dysgonomonas sp. | reverse complement strand
GTTCTACGGAATTGGCACCACACAATTCCATAACTTTCCTAAAATCTGCAATATGTGGAAGCTATTTCAAATAACTTTTGCGATTTTAATTACTATATCCAATATTTGCGTTTGTGCGATATTTATATACGCAAAATATTTTGATGATTTATTATTTTTACTTATCATAACAGCAATGGGAAATATATATGCGTTGTTCAATAGACTAATTGCTGTAACCCATGAAAAAAAAATCATAAAATTGAGTGAAAAAACGGTAACATGGATGAAGGATTACTGTTCCCCCGAAAACGAGCAGAAAATTTTTCGTAAAGCCGGTTTCATGGGAATATGTGTTGCTGGTGCCTGCGAAGCATTGTTCATACTGAAATCTTTTAATTTTTTTCTCGTCGATTGGTCAGTGATTTTTGGGCAGGTCCCCAAAGATGTCAACAACAGCAACAGTGATCTAATTATCAGTATTTACGAAGCGAAGAAAAATGTTGATAATGCGATCCCAATCGGTTTAGTTTTATTCATATGGCAACTGTTCGTTTTTAACTACAACATTATAACAGCAGGATTGTATATCCTCCACGCAAATCTGATAAGTCAATTATTCTATGAAATGAAGACTATGGCTATTTCAAGTAGGAAATCGGATAAATTGGGCGATGTGGTCCTACCGTTAATTAAAGCTCAGCGTCAACATTTCCAATTGTGTGAAATTGTGAAACTAACACACATGGTTTTTGCACCATTAATGGTAGTTTTGACTGGGACAACCATGGTTAATTTATGCTTCAGCATACGTGCCATATTTACATTAACTGTTAAATCTACTGGATATTACGTTGAAATAATTAGCTCTGGGATCATGACAATGTTTCTATTTTTGGGAGTGACCATGAGTTCGGCAAAAATTAATTATTTGGTAATTCATTTTGTAATTTTTGTATTTCTAGCATGTCAATGCATTACATCATGGCATGCTTGCAAATGTTCGTATTTTTAGATATTGAGAACCATCCCACTACACACCAATGATAATATGCCAGATGATTTTTACGAGCACAACCAAAGTCGCTACCTGAAGATAGAAAATGAAATTAAGGTAAATGCTTATTTTACAGAGTTTGCAGACAAACACATTTTAGGGACCATTACAACCTCACTGCAAGGAGTTGTATAGAAGGAGGGAACGTCGCTGCCTACAAAGCTAGACATGCAGCGCAGTGATGACGTCATACCTATAATTCCCGCTGGTATATCGGTAGGCGCCATCATTGATACAATAGCGCATAGCGAAATAAATCATCACCTTGTGGAGCACAGTTACAGTGAAACCTGTGTTAATTACGAACGCGTGTGGTGAAAGGAAATTCGCTCCAATTATAGGCAGATGTTTGACATACTCTTGAAGCATTCACTTAATATTAACTACAAACAAATTACTGCAGTATATACTAGCTGTTTATCGATGCAGCAGCTAAGGCTGCTCCAACTTGGCTTCAAACGGTCGAATCTACGGACTAATAATGGCCGCCATAAACGAATGGAATGAGTAGAAAAATTATCTGAAGCCACGCCCTTTTTTACACGAGCACAGGTGCGGGTGCGTATTCGTAAGTGTGCCAACATGGAGGGTTTCCTCCTTTTATATTACCCCTTGCCCATTGTTTAAATGAACATTATATGCTGGGTGCAAATGTGATACTGTTCAGGATTCATAAGGTGTGGAAAGGGGTAAGAGTAGATGAGATATTGCTTATCAATGTATGTCCGGAAATGCTCCACTACCAGTCTACAAGCTGATGAAGACTGCACATCGTGCCCCTGTTGGTAAGCTACCCAGGGTATTGCTGGTTAGCCTACTGTATACTCTGCATTGTGGTCATTGATGTGGCATGTGTTTACCAACAGATTAAATGAAGTACTGCGACAAACAGTGGTTATTATGCATCGTTTTGTTTGCATTTGATTGGATTGTTGGTCTGTAGGTATAGTATGTACAGACGGTTGCCATCATATGAAATGTGAAAGTGACACCACAGGAGTTGCTTGAATTTGCGACCACCAACATCAAGCATGCATGGCATCTGCGAAGCATGTTTTGATAGACTCTGTCCACCATTCCCCGTGTTGAGGATTTGCAACGCTGCAGCTTGAATCCATACTACAAGGTCCTCCTCTGATTCCACAACACAAGAGGAAGGGTGGACTGAGTCAATCAAAATATGCATCGCAGATGTCATGCATGCATTGATGTTGGTGGTCGCAAATTAGAGCAACTCCTGTAGTGTCACATGCACATTTCATATATATGATAACAACCGTCTGTACGTACTATCTGGCGACCAACATTCCAATCAAATGCACAATAAAGTATGCATAATAACCATTGTCTGTCGCAGTACTTCATTTAATATGTTGTGCGGAGTATACAGTACCCAGGATATTGCTGGGTAGCCTACCAACAGGGGCACAATGTGCAGTTTTCATCAGCCCATAGACCGGAGCATTTCCAGACATACATTGATAAATAATTAATATCTCACCTACTCTTACCATTTCCACACCATATGAATCCAGAACAGTATCATATTTACACCTTGTATAATAGTGTACTCTTTAAAATTAACAATTTATTATTGTAACAAATAAGGTTGTTTTGACTCATTAAGGTACATGTACAATTCACATAGAACTATACAGGGTGTCCGAAAAGTCTGCTTCCCAGTAATATATCTTTGCAACGGTGAATGCTACCATTGAAACACTTTCGCAAAATAGGAAGTAGCGTGGGGAAAATCCGAAAAACATATTGCACATGACCTATCACGTCACCTTCAAGGTTATGCAAAGTTTATCTGGTGAACTGTAGCAGTTAGGACACTAGTTCCAATTTGAGAGTTGTTGCACAACATAAAATTAGTGTAATGAAGCATGTTTCATAATTGCAGCAGTAACCTATTACTTTATTTGCATTTTGCTTAGTACTAGCTATACCTAGCAGCATCTTCAGGTCAGCTTTCCTGCATGACCTAAGCCAGTTTCAATACAGATCACATTCACTGAACAGTGCAAGCACACATTTCGCAACAAATGGTCCAACAATGTGTTCTACTACAACAGAGATTGCAACATACATACATGAGTGAACAATTTGCCATCGTTGCTCATTTATTATTAAATTACAAATAACCATGTGATGTAACGTCATAACATTTGTACTGGTGTACGTAATTGGGAAATAAATGCATGGACATGCTTGTGACATGTCTTGACAACCATGTTTTGCAACCCCAACAGAGTACCTGATTGGCAGTGGGCATTTGCATAAATACGTACTCGAAGAGGGTGAAATTGCTTTGTAACTGTGATAAGCTGGTCAGGCTTGTAATACATTGTAGTGATTGTTGGTAAGCTTCAATAATGGCACAGTATCCTCTTGCAGACATGGTAGATATGGTGATGTGCTATGGCGAATGTCATGGAAATGGTGCTGCTGCAGCCATGCTTTACAGTCAAAGGTTTCCAAATCGCAGGCACCCAAGATGACAAGTCCTTTGGGACATAATGCAAAGGTTGAGGGACACAGGAAGCCTTCTGGCACGTCCTAGATCTGGCCGGCCACGAAGTGCGAATACTGATGAAACGGCCACTGTTATTTTAGCGTCTGTTGCAGCAAATCCTCATGTCAGTACACAAGCTATTGCAAATATCAGTGTATGTAGTAAATCATCGGCACAAACACTACTACATGAACATAAGTTTCATCCATACCATATGTTCACTGTCATCAAGAGTTGCATGGAAACGATAGTGCTTCTCGTGTTGAATACTGTAATTGGCTATTGTCTTGTGTGGATGATGAACCCAATTTCCTGAGAAACATTGTTTGGACTGATGAGGCTCAATTTGCAAGGTAACAATTTTGTGACCATGTATCATACGTCATGTTAGCTACTGTCGGTCCGGAGTTTAGTTGAGACTAAATGGTCCGCCTTCTTTCGAACGTGTTTTTTGGAATAAACACTGATTGGTTCGCCACCGACGCTGCCACACACAAACCACACACACGCAAACCAATCATTCCAATCAGTGTTTATTCCAAAAAACACGTTCGAAAGAAGGCGGACCATTTAGTCTCAACTAAACTCCGGACCAACAGTAAATGAGTAAAGCTGGCCTATTGTTTATTAATGTATGCTTTCATACAGTATCTGTTGTAGTAGAAGACGTTGTTGTAAAAATTTAAATCTGTAGCTAAATGTGTGCTTGCACTGTTCAGTGAATGTGACCTGTATGTATTGAAAGGCTTAGGTCATGCAGGAAAGCTGACCTACCGAATGCTGCTAGGCATTGTAGCACTAAGCAGAATGCAAATAAAGTCATACGTTACTGTTATGATTCTGAAACATGCTTCATTACTCATTTTATGTTGTGCAACAACTCTCAAATTTGAACTAGTGTCTTAACGGCTACAGTTCATCAGATAAACTTTGCATAACCTTGAAGGCGACGTCATAGGTCATGTGCAATATGCTTTTCGGATTTCCTCCATGCTACTTCCTATTCATTTGCGAAAGTGCTTCAATGGTAGCATTCACCGTTTCAAAGATATATCACAGGGAAGCAGACTTTTCGGACACCATGTATATAGATAAGGAAACAATTTATAGCAAACACTTTTCCATAATATTTAACACAAAATTTGAAAGTTATGTAACAATGGAGCATGCAGAGCTTGCAAGCAGCCAATTATATAATATTGATGCACAACTGTGGTCAAAATATTTAACGCTTACCATATGCTGCTGGAAACAAATGTATCCCAATGCCCTCAATTGTATTCCGGAAACTAAATCAAACCTGGACTAGTCTCTATATGTAAGGTGGTAGTGGTGGCCTTCATTAATTACATGCATATCAAGTTCTTCAGTTTATATGTTACTGTCCTTACCAGTAGGTAGGCTATATGGTTCACATATCCCAGCTCATTCGCAACATTGGGCCACTGTTTGGATCACTGTACATTGCAGCAGTCTCTTATTTACCCACATTTGTCACATTCAGGCGAGGTTAACAAGTCATAATTACGTGGAAAGAATTGAAACAACAGTATCAACACTCACGGGCTGTGGGCTCTTCACGATAAAACGTCCAATGATACTTGCGGTAAATATTTTAGAACTTTTAAGCATTATTTTACTTATATAATAATTGAATATTTTTTTAAATCAGTTTGGAAATTCGGAAGGTTGTCTTCCGAATTGCAAGTGTTGTAACAAAATATCAGCTAGTGGACATTAGTCAAAAATAATTACTAGCACTAAACGTTGTCAGATAGGCTGGCTATCATATGCAAACCTCCTAACTGAATTGCCCCGTCGAATTTTAAGTGCTAATCATTCTTTTTAAACTTTGTCGGATCACCTTTAACTTTTGTGAAAGAAGTCGGCGACTTTTTCTGCAATTGCATATTTTTTGAGAAATGCCTTGTATTGGGAGAGAAATTCGCAGTTTTCGGCCGATAACTCACTTTACTTACTCCCATTATTATTGAACGCACAGTAGTAAATATTATGGAAAAGTGTTTGCTGTAAATTGTTTCCTTATCTATATACATGGTGTACGGATATACAGTATATACGACTGCAATGTTTAATCGTAACACCAAGACATTTTAGTAAGAGGAAAATGCCCGATTCAGGTTGTGGCACTACTGTGCGTTCAGTAATAATGGGAGTAAGTAAAGTGAGTTATCGGCCGAAAACTGCAAATTTCTCTCCCAATACAAGGCATTTCTCAAAAAATATGCAATTGCAGAAAAAGTCGC
>JAVBJR010000173.1:0-4241 GCA_031546965.1 Dysgonomonas sp. | reverse complement strand
CAGGTTTTCGTTGCAACCATTTTCTGCCATCCGCGTGGTAAATTTAGTTTTAAGTTTACGAAATAACGTTTTTAATATCAAAAATGAATTTCAAAATGTGGGATAAACATTTTCAATAATTAAAATCGGACAATTGTAAAGTAAGATGTAAATGCATGTCAACAATCACACTTTATTGATAAACAAAAAGTTAATAAAAAATATGACCTAATGAAGATATTCACTCAAAACATCCTACAGAAGGTTAGAAAAAAATATGAAACAATAATATATTAAATAAAATTACCCCAAAAAATTTTTTATGCCTGTGACAAAAAATAATTAATTCCGAGCCAACCAAACAATATATAAAAAAAAAGAAAGGACATAGTAGAAAGCCAATACATATCTGAATACTCTGTTCAAATTTCATTGAGGTAGCTCAATAACATTTCGCTCACGACTTTCCCAAATGAGTAAAATCATGAAATGGTCACAAACTTTGCGATTTTAATTAACAACGATTGAATTTGAATACCATAATGATCTTGGACTTGAATTAAACAGCTGCTCTCTGCGCATCATACGCAATGTATTTCATAGTTGTATCGTTTTCAGATTTTTTTATATGGATTTTCAAACATAGGCTCTCAGCCATGCTTCCCTGTGCAATAGGGGCGCCCCCTGTTGGCCGCGCGTCCGCGAAAACCATTTTTATGTTCCACCTTAAATCCAATTTATAACCAACTAAATCGATAATGCTGGATTGAAGGTAAGTATATTATTTCCAATCATTTTTTAATTGTTAAAAAACCCCTGATGTAGGTGGCAGCACTGGGATTCCAACCTAGGACCTCATATTCTGAAAGCCAACAAGTTACCAATGGACCATCCTGACAAAACATTTAAAATAGGATTAAAGGGTATTAAAAGGTGTATGCACACTGAGGCTACGAAAAACAAGTCCAAACTTGTTCTCTTGACCACACCTGGCTGTAATTACTGCGAGGCTAGGAAAAATGCAAACTCAGGCCTTTTCTAAGAAATGCCCTATTATTCTTTGAAATTACCAAAAGTGTAACCTGCTTTGAGGCTACTTCAAGTCCAAACATGTCTTTTCGTCACGGTCCAAATATACAAACGGTGACCAGTACAAACCGGTTTAGAATTCTATTGTTCTTACACCATATAAATTCAACGCGCACGAGAGCCAAGTCATTTCTCACTACGAGTGTGGACCAACAAGTCCCAGTGCAATATCTACACTATGAGCTGTGCTTTGAAGATGATTTCTGACTCGATGGAAAAGAAGGTAAGATAACCCTAATCATCTGACATTTTCTTAAATTTCCAAAACAATTCTAACATGTTATTAGATTGCATTTGATTCTATTTGCATGATCATTGATCTTGATGGATTCCGAATAAACAATGAATTCCTCACACGTGAACTTTGATATGCGTCAATGACCAGTGAAGAAAGCGGGGTTTACTGATTTGACACCAGGGTCTGTTACAACACGCTCAGTGACATTGAGAAGCGAAATGTATGCTACGCTGCCTACAGGATCCAAGGGCTCTTTTTGAATTCAGAGAGAGAGAGATGAGCCAGTATGCAAATTAGCTAACCTGAAGTACATAGTCCAATCGCTGTACGAGAGTTTCAAGCACCAAAACAAGCAAGTCATTGGGTACAAAGGAGGCCATATTGAGAAGGACCTTCTGGATGAATTGGGCATTCCCAGCTTTAACTTGGAAAACTGAGTTGCCCCCACTACAACGACATCGACACTACAATTTTCGTGAAAACTTAGAACAATTGCGGCTTTCACCGACATTACAAGGGTGAAATTGGATACGTGCATTGTTCAAGACAAGAAGTTGAAGTCTTCAGAGGGTGGCTTCTAGAGAAATTCTGTGATTCTGCAAAAGTAAGTATTTAAATTCTTTATTAAACTAATCATCATCATACAAATGCTGAATGTTCTTTGACTGTAGGAAGACGACGAAAACGAAGACGTGATATTACTTTCTGACACGGAATCATCTATAGATAGGCCTAAAAAAGCGTCCCTGCAATCTTCAAATACGAGGGAACAGCTACTAAGTTTCTACTATGGCAAGTGAGCAACCCGAAAACAACATTCCTAAATTGTGCAATGAATTTTCTTGTATGAACTTGAACCCACAGCCAAATGTCAACGTTGTTTGTAATAATGATTTGTGCGAAAGACGAACTGTGAATTCATGGTGTTTAGGTCATAATAACTATGTTAATTACTATGATGGATGTATTCGACTGCAGCATTATAGCTTTGATTATCGTGCTGGGCATATGCATGAATCATAAATAATGTTAACCGAAGTACCTTGGGAAAACTTTAAGCGTCTGATCCCAAAAATTGACCAGTTGATGTACAACTCATGAAGTTCTTTAGTTTTTTTGAATGAATAAAAATAATATATAAAGGAAAATCTGTTTGTGTGTAACATCATTTGAATCACTGGATGCGAATGATAGAGAACATGCAGAAAAAGTGGGAAAGTCTTTATTACAGTCCTCGAGAACCTGCAAGTTTCAGCAGTGTAACGAAATTGCAAAAGGCATCGAATGCAAAAAGTTCACTGTTAGTAAAATGGTTGGAGGGTCAAGATACCTATACTCTGCACAAACCATACAGAAAACATTTCCGGAGAAATCGTGTAATTGTCTACGCTATGGACGAACAGTGGCAGGCAGATTTCGCAGATATGAGGTCAATCTCTAAGCACAATGACAATTACAAATACATTTTGACTTGTATTGATATTTTATCCAAGTATGTATTGGCAGTATTTTTAAAATCAAAAACCGGTCAATCTCTTGTTGATGCTTTTAAATTAATATTTAAGGATGGCAGGAAACCAACGAAAATAAACACCGATCAAGGTACGGGATTTGAAAATACTGTATTCAAATCTTTTGTTAAACATCATAAAATACATTCCTTCACTACTAGAAGTGACATGAAAGCTAGCGTAGTTGAAAGGTTCAACCAAACTTTGAAAACTAAAATGTGGCGGTACTTCACTGCTAGAAATACATACAGGTACATCGATGTATTGAAGGATCTTTTATTTTCTTACAATAACAGTAATCAGATCGATCGGGACAACACCATCATCAGTTACAAAGGAGAATGAAAATGTCATATGGCAAAAACTGTATAGAGATATTCGGCCGAAACGTGTAACATATAAATATGAAGTTGGGGATAGTGTTAGAATCAGTAGAGCAAAGGCCGTGTTTGAAAAGGGTTATGAAATTAATTGGACTGAAGAGATATTCACGATAGCGAAGATCCCAAGGGATGCGGTAGTGTACAAAATCAAAGACTACACGGGAGAACTATTGGAAGGTGTGTTTCACGAAGAGGAGTTACAGAAAGTTACCCCTAAAACACATGAGGATACTTACGTTGTAGAAAAAGTCCTGCAGAAAAAGACCATAGGAAGAAAAAAGTTAGTACTTGTCAAGTGGAGGGGTTACCCTTCGTCTATGAACAGTTGGATTCCCGAAAGTGAATTGATTCAAATATAATGGATGACTTTTACATCAGTTTGCCTTCGAATGCAAGCATTGATATCTACTCTGCTAATACAATGTCACATTACACAACTAAATTGGCACAGAGAATTATATTTGATGGAAACTGGGAAGTTGCTTTGGTAGAAATACACTTACCGCAATCATGGGACAATGTGGACTCTTCAAACGATATGTTCAAATACACTACCGTGCAAGCTGGAGAAGGTGGAAAAAATCGCTCAAAAGAACTTGTTGTTGTGGACAAGATAGCAGTTATACCGCCTGGATATTACGAATCAATAACCAATCTGCTGACCGCTTTGACATCTGCAATGTCCGACGAGGGGAGAAAGAGCATAGGATTTGACTACAATGAAAATTCTAGACGGCTAACTTGCAAGATTGCTTCAGCGGGGTCTGCTGTCGAATTTCTTTCGGATAAGAAGGATTTGGCCGAAATGTTAGGGTTTACCTTCCTTCACTTCCCGAATGGGCCGGCCGTTCAACGATAGGCCCTCAAAACACATGGGAAAGTATTCGGCAGACATTTCGAGGGGTATGTATAACGTGTACGTCAACAGCGACGTAGTAGTTCCGCAACTGGTTGGATACAAGTACGCATCTCTTTCGCAGATTGTCCCCGTGCAAGCGAGACGTGACACATGTCACATATTCCATAGATTTATCGACCCCG
>JAVBJR010000393.1:0-2517 GCA_031546965.1 Dysgonomonas sp. | reverse complement strand
CCGGGTGAAGCGGCACGCCATTCGTCAGTGTTCGTTTCAAGAGAAAGCGGGATTTTAAAAAATGAACCGAAATGAACTCTTGTATCGAAAGTGTATCGCTAGTGTATCGAACATGGATTCTTGTATCGGAAATGTATCGTTTGTGTATCGAACATGGATTCTTGTATCGAACGTGTATCGTTAGTGTATCGAACATGGATTCTTGTATCAGAAGTGTATCGTTAGTGTATCGAACATGGATTGTTGTATCAGAAGTGCATCCGTTAGTTTATCGAACATGGATTGTTGTATCGGAAATGTATCGTTAGTGTATCGAACATGGATTGTTGTATCGGAATTGTATCGTTAGTGTATCGAACATGGTTTGTTGTATCGGAAGTGTATCGTTTGTGTATCGAACATGGATTGTTGTATCGGAAGTGTATCGTTAGTGTATCGAACATGGATTGTTGTATCAGACGTATATCGTTGTGGATCGAACATGGGTTGTTGCATCAGTGTATCGTTAGTGTATCGAACATGTATTCTTGTATCGTTCATGTATCGAGCATGTATTCTTGTATGGTTAGTGTATCGAGACGGTATTCTTGCATATTCTTGTATCATAAGTGTATCGTTAGTGTATCGCAAGTGTATCGTTAGTGTATCGAACATATTTTCTTGTATCGTATTTGTATCGTTCGTGTATCGAACATATTTTCTTGTATCGTATTTGTATCGTTCGTGTATCGAACATGGATTGTTGTATCGGAAGTGTATCGTTGGTGTATCGAAAATGTATTCTCGTGTACTTCTGTGTATCGTTAGTGTATCGAACTTGTATTCTCGTATCATTGGTGTATCGAACATGTATTCTTGTATACTTGTGTGTATCGTTAGTGTATCGAACATGTATTCTTACATAGTTGGTGTATCGAACATGTATTCTTGTATAAATGTGTGTATCGTTAGTGAATCGAACATGTATTCTTGTATCGTTGGTGTATCGAACATGTATTCTTGTATCGTTAGTGTATCGAACAGGTATTCTTGTATCGTAAGTGTATCGTTAGTGTATCGAACATGGATTCTTGTATTGGACGTGCATCGTTAGTGTATGGAACATGGATTTTTGTATATTTATGTGTATCGTTAGTGTATCGAACATGTATTCTTGTATATTTCTGTGTTTGATCGTATGAGCAAGTGTCCCCAATCTGGTGAGACATACCCACGATGAATAAATCATATTACACATGTATATATTTTTAATATGTAAGCCTACGAATTACCAATGGTGCAATAATTCCAGAACATTAATATAATATTTCTCATAAATTATATTTCCAGATTAATAATGTATGATAATTGCAATAAATAAGAAAACATTTCAATTTAATTTCAGGGCTCGCAGTTCTCTCCATAAAAAGAAAGATTTCGTCCTTTGCAATCAGTTCTCCATATTTCCCTACAAATAAATCATATCCTTCATGTAATACACATGCATTACAGCTGTATGAATACAATGTCATAAATTACCAATATTTAAACCCATCTCTTTCTTTTCCAGGTCTATCAGTGTCATATACCAATTGAGCACATCGGATGTCATCATATAGAAGTTTATTGAGAAAATCTTTCAAAGTTTAATAAATACTGGCATGAATAAAATTGAAATTATTGCTTATTGATGGAAATCAATGTAGTAATTACATCTGCAATCTATATTACAGTGTCCTCCTCTCCTTCCATATATACAATATGTTGGAGAATGGATCTAATAAACATTAATTAAATTATTAAATTAAATATAATTTATAATATGAAAATACGTATTAAACCTTCATATCATTAACCTGGAAAAGACCATATCTATCATGTTTGGCAGTTCCCTCCTTATACAGTGTGTCTTCAAATATTAAACACAACCCTGAATAAAAATAAAAAATGAATTCCCATGTAAAACCTATTCCAGTATATTATATAATAATAAAAATATACCGTATTGTTCAAACTTACAGTCTTGGATGTTACCATGTAAACGGTTACCCTCGGCATCCTCATATTCTTGAAGAGCTTTTTTGATATCACAAACATACATGGAAAATACAACATGTTGTATAGAGATAAGGCATGTAATAATAAAAATATTTGAAAAACTAAAACCCATTTTAGAGAATTATTTTGTTACAATATTCGATTTGACAATTTCTACAAAATAGTAAAACAAAATGCAGCTGGCTTTAATATATATACTGAATTATGTTTGTTTTAAATGAGTGTTTTCAATGTTTATTCTAACAAACAACAACAATTCATTGCAACAGCATTAGCGAATAAGCATTATTTTAATGACAGCTCTCACCAATGAGCTGTATGCTAACAGGAGGAGTAACTCCAATGTTAGCTTCCAATTCCATGCTTTACAATTGTCGTGCTGCATCATGGGATTGAGCGCGCTGCACCATGGGATTGATCGCACCCGGGATTGTTCGAAACCGCCATTTTAGTTACGCTAAAATGAAGAATTCTCGACGT
>JAVBJR010000884.1:0-2741 GCA_031546965.1 Dysgonomonas sp. | reverse complement strand
CTATTTACGGGGGAAAACGAGAAAACGCGTTTATTAGCCAAACTCAGTACTCCTGATTACATTAAAATCTTCTGCTACAACACTTCGATTTTAATAACTTCTGACTAGTTTGTTGTTTTCTTTAATTTGCTTGCATTTATTAATTACTTGTATCAAAACAAATGACTAAGGCTCACCTAGTTAGCAGTTGTTGTGCTGGCCAACAGATGGCGCCGTGGAATCAGGATAAGGTCTATTGCTCAACATCCCTGCAGGCGAAAAAATTCACAACCGGCCTGACTATTTTTCGATACTCGATCAATTTAGCGACCTGATTGTCTTTGCAATCAAAAATAACGAAAAATACCCTGACAGTTCTCCTAATATGCATATTACATGATCGCTTAAAATTGTTACCTTGCATGTAAGCAAGTGATGTAAGGCAATATTTTTAAAATATGTCAAAAATAATGTTAAATATTTTTGTTAATTAAACTATAGCTTCATTTTTATAAATAAAACACAGCTAATACTTTCCGGATGGCCCACGTATATATACGTGGTATATTTTCAAAACGATTAACAAATTAAACAGGTGCGAATTATAAAAACAAATCATGATAACAAACATTTTATTCATTATCCTGCAGGTTTTTTATAAATTGTTTTGATGTTACAAAACTTCTTGCTCAATAGTTGCTCGGTTGTGTTATTTTCGGGGGTTGTTATTTTTGTAACGTCGCAGAGATAAAACCGCCATACATTCGAAGTTTGGCGGTGGAGTGGTCGCAACAGACGGATCAGCCGTTCGTAGGCAAAGGCTACTCATCGATCGTCTATTTCATTTGGAATTCCACACATATTCCATCCAGTGAGCTATTTTTAGCTATACTAGTTCCAAGATCAACGTTAAAAACATAAAATCCCTTCCGATTGGTTGGTCTGCAGGGATCCAAATTGCTGTAGCGGATGCATACCAAAACGAACATTTTGTGTGTCCTGAATGACTCCATTTTTTACAAAGTTTATACAGGGTGTCCAAAAAGTCTTGCACCTTCGAATAAATTTGGAACGGTAAGAGGTATTCACAAATGGATTCATTGTCTTGCACGAGAATCAAGGGGGCCCTCCTAATAAGTAACCATTTGTGACCTTGAGTGGAATATTCAAGGTCATCGATGTTCCAAATTGGAAACTAAACATCTGAATTGATCACACCCAATTGCAATGTTGCAGCTCACGGTGTTTCTAACAGATTAGACAAATTTGCAAGTGTTTCCGACGGACATATGATTTTTAATTGATGTTTTTGTGTAACGCAATTGACCGATTTCAGCAGGCTGCGAGTAGCTCCTCCCACTGAAGCTCATATTCCAAAATGGCGTCCTTGATATCCCGTTAACATGGAGTTTAGCCATAAAACTGGCAAAATCCGTTAAATTAACGAATTTTTCTGAAAACAACCGTGAACGTAAAAGAACCGGAGTGTGTCAAAACGTATTTTAAACTGGTTTTGGTAGCATTTGATTACCACTAATTTAGGAACATTGTCCAAAAATTTGAGGCCATTTGAAGCTTTATTGCCACAGATATGAATTATTTAGTTTCATATCTGAGTAGTATATTGTGAGATATGTACACTGGAGCGCCATTGTTTGGCCGAAACTGCAGAAGCACTTGGCCTCATTGGCTGAAAATTCAAATTTTGCCGGAACAGGACACTGTGACACCAGCGCGGTGACACCGCCCTTGCATGATGCCACGGCGTCACACTCTTTAACTACTCGTTTTGTTCGCGCCAATCGTTTTATTGGCATCAATTCTGTAGAATTACACACTTTCCAGGGTATGTTACAAATCCTCTCTAGTTCACCTTTAAGTTCGGCAGATTTGCATGAATTTATGCATAAGTTCTGATAAAAAATTTGTTATACTATACAATTGTAAATTGGTTGTTTTGAAATTAAATTGGTTTAAATTTGAATTGAAATTGACTTGCTTTTGAAATTCAGTTCATTTAGTTTTAAACTGCGTTTGATGTTTGTATGAATGTTGCATTGGAATTGATTTGATGTTTATTAGAGAAATTAATTTGACTGAAACTTGTTTTTGATTTCAACATTATCTATGCCATTATGATTTCTACAGTAATAGGTCGCTGTACACAAATTACTAACATTTGAATGGTGATCATTCCGTTTTATTTGTGTATCGGAGAAAAAGAGTCTTAGATGAAGCTTGATTCTGTAACCCAACTGAAGGGTTCCATTTTCTTGCACCAAGTGACACTGTAATCTCTCCAAATAGGAGAAATGCATTCCCCATGTCCGCTGTAATGCATTTTATGTACCACATTTTTGCAGTATACATATATACTGCCGTCACTAATCATATGAGAAACGCATACGTATTACCTTTCGAGGTTTTATATGTACACTGCTCAATGAATTGACACACAATCTGGATAACTGAAGGATAGTATATCCTAGCTTGATCTACTTTTTAATATAAACCAAGATATGCTAGTGCGTTTGTATAGCTGCATATAACATACTGAACGGAACAATAATATCGAAATTATAGCTACGATAATTACGTAAATTATACTAGTCTGTTGTCATTAACCTAATTTGGAATGAATTTTGTGATATAAAAGTTTACAATATGACAATTGCATTTTTGGGACGAGATTTAATATTTTTGTTGCACTGTTTTCTGGTTGTAATAAGACTCAATTTGATTTCCAGGTATTGGCTGTGGGT
>JAVBJR010000287.1:0-5637 GCA_031546965.1 Dysgonomonas sp. | reverse complement strand
TTGGGAATGCTAGAGCGATTAGAGAGTTGCAGCAGGGATATTTTCTTCCTAGTATGTATACAAGTAGTCACATATTACTCACCTTAAAGGTGAATTGAGACAGTTGTGTAACATATACCCTGAAACGTAATTTAAACAAAGCAAAATCGACCTCCTATCTAGCAAACTTTAGTAGCTTTTAACTCAGAAACAGTAACCTTAAAAATTCTAATTGGTTGTATGTTAGGTATGTGTTAACACTTTGTGCCCAACACTCGTCAACAATTCTACCTTCCTTGAAAATGTTTTCCGGAGAAATAACCTCATGTGTCAAGTTGGATTGCAGTTTAGATGAATGTTTATGAAAGCGCTTTGCAGTTATTATCTAGTGTGGTACATATATACATACTGAACAATTTACACACCAACCACTGTTATTAAATTTGAAATATACGTGGGAATGCGAAATGTGTATCATTCCTTGCCGAATTAATTCTGTTGCTGCTACTGCAATGTTCCAGCTAAGTGTAAATGTGAAGAGTTAGCTCACAGATCGATAAGCACTGTTGTAGTTTTGGTAGGAGATACGTATATAGGTGATTTATAACTCGTTGGCTGCCTGAATTGCTCTGACGAGTTTGTTTCGCTGATGTCTTTGTCCCTTGTGAGAATTCCTCAACATGATGGAGTGTATATATAGGTAAATAATGCGTATCTTAATTGCATATTGTGCAATCATGCATGACAGCCACCCAATTGCCCAGTGGAATTCTAATCGGTATGCTTCATTCACTCAAAACCCTTTTAATCGATGTCGCAGCTCCTCCTATATGTGCAATTGCCTAAATCTGCGCCTCCCTGGAGAAAATCTAATGAATCTAGTTAACCTAATAATCGCCAACTGAATGCAAATATACCAAAGATATTTGAGACTTCTAAAAGCATTTTAACTAATCAATTAAATGGTAATTTTCATAAAGCTCATTGAACAGAAAAATTGGTTTTCCTTGGAGCAGTTACTAGTTATTGGTTTATTAATTCCTTGGAGATAATATTTACGAGGAAGGAAAATGTATGTTTGCTCACGACTGTTGATGCCTGATTAAAGTAACTTACATATATTTATTGGTTACTTAAGTTATACAGACTTGTCACAAAGAAACTGAAAAGTGTTCAGTGCATCTCAGATCAGGTCATGAAAAAGTTAGAAGGTAATGTACTTTGAAGTTTTATAAAGCAATCTAGTAAATGTCCAGCATGAGAGATCAATAAACAAGTGGAATGCAGTCGCAAAGAACCTTGTAAATGCTCAGACAACATGATGATGCCTGAAAGAGATAGGTTCCGAGATCCAAGTGACAAAGAAGAAACAACTCCTTACTCCACAATGCAATGGAAAGTATTGCCTGGTATCTGTGTTACAAAACATGCAAAGCAGAAAACTAAGAGGAAGGTGATATTTAGCAACAAATCATGTTTATGTTTGTTCAAGGATGGAAATAAGAAAGTTTTGGAGAATTAGGGTGAAGAGTATCATGCAAATTCCATTCCAAAGACATATACAGGGTGTTTTTGAATTCATGGCACAAACTCCACCTGGTGTTGGGAACTAACAGAACTATAGTTAAATACTGACTTTTTACAGTCAAGTGAGCAATGTGGGATCAATTAACATGAATTAGGAATATGAATCTTTAACCCACAATTAATTCTATGAGACACGACACGTGTTTCGGCTCATCACGAGCCATCAGGTTTCAGAACCTTGCTCACCTGACTGTAAATTGTCAGTACAGTAGAAACTCCTTAAACAAATACCCTATAAACTAATATCCTCTGTAAACTGATATCGAAAGCGGGTCCCGATTTTGGTTGACTCATGCTTTCCTGTGTGGACCTTGCCTCTGTAAACTAATAACCTCTCTAAACTAATACACAACTTCCGGTCCCAAGGACATTAGTTTATGGAGGTTCTACTGTATTTGACAATTTCCCTATCCAGGGAATGAACAAACGGGCAAGGCCAAGTTGGTAGAGTTCCCGACTTCGGTCGAGGAATCCCTGGTTTTATTCCCATGGAATGCCTGCTTATTAATTAATTGCACGGATTAATGCAATAAAAAGGTTCTGACACCGGATGATGGCTCGTGATGAGCCGAAACACTTGTCGTGTCTTATAGAACCAATTGTGGGTTAAGGATTCATATTCCAAATTCAAGAACTATAGTTGTCATTATTGAACCTATAGGGACCAATGTTCACCATTACAAAGTTAGGAGCACAAATGTTACCAGTAAATGGAACAAAAATTACGAGTCATTTATTGACAATGTTTTACAGTAAATGCTCAAAATTGTTACCATTCACAGCAACACAAGACTCACAAGGACAAAGCACGCTTACAAAGATGCCTGGTATGTCATTGACATTGCCAACAGGAACTGAAATTCTAACCACAAGATCCTCGTAATTTAAGAGTCCACTGGAGCCGCATACACAAAGGTTTTCTTGTGTCCCCACAGGAAGAAACTCAGGCTTGACAAATCTGGAGACTTAGGGGGCCAAGCAACTGGTCCACCTCTACCAATCCATCCGGCCCCTAAGGTAGCATCCAGGTATTGCCACAC
Source organism: Dysgonomonas sp. (assembly GCA_031546965.1). GTDB lineage: Bacteria > Bacteroidota > Bacteroidia > Bacteroidales > Dysgonomonadaceae > Dysgonomonas_A. Next base: position 3,031 of record JAVBJR010000287.1, on the reverse strand, counting down.
ATTAATGCTGAAATGCGCAGGGGTCCCATCATGTTGGAACCACATCAGATTGTGAATTGCCAGAGGGATATCAAAAAGTCGAGGAGGAAGCAGATATGGTCCAGTCAGCAAGTCACTGAGGATGCCTGCCAAAACATCACTCCATATCGCTGGTATGCATGTGGTCTGGCACCACGCGGGTTCCCTTGGCTCCATAAATGGCTGTTGTGCACATCAAAAACACCTTCTCTTGTATAAATGTGGCTTCATCCGTGAACAGCACATGAGAAGGAAAAGCTGCCTGAACTATAGTTTGTTGCAGAAACTATTGCGCAAATTGAACGCATAATGGATAATCTGCAGCATTTAATGCTTGAGCCCTTTGCAAATGATAGGGGTAAAGTTGGTATTCATGCACATTGTTCCACACAGTCGTGTAGCTCACACCAATCTGGTGCGCTACAGCTCTCACACTGGTGTGGATTTTCCTCCATGGCATCAAGAACAGTGGCTTCAAGATCTGGTCTCCTCACATGTCTACCCCTGGCTGCATTATGCCTGTTGACTCTCAATGTCCCACTTTTACAAAGTTGATAGAACACGTGTTGAAATGTCCTGTGGTCTGGCAACTGTCTGTTATGGGTAGAGTTCTTGGTACAATCTTTGCGTCAATCTAGCATTGCCATCAGCAACCCCATAAATGAAATGCATTTCAGCCACATCATGATTTGAGTACGCTTCCATTTCCATGCCTCTAACCTCGCGTAACAAATAACTTGTTAACGGTGAACATTGGACCTTAGGTTCAATTATGATAACTGGTTCGGTTAGTTCCCTCTCACAGGGGGCCCAGATGCGTTCCACCAATAGGAGCGCACCTGGCAAAAAACGTCACGACGTTCCCAGTCTGCTGAATTTAGCATGGTTTGCCCATGCAATATGACACTCTTCGCCACTAATAAAATGCTGTATGTTTGAAATGTGCTTTTTTATTATTTCCTGACAACATTCAGACATCAGATAGTAGCAATGCAAAAAGTATATTGCAGTCAAAATAAGAAATAGTATGCAAATAATATTTATAAAATAATAAAATAAATAAAATAAAAGAAATGTGAAATTTGCTGAAAACGAAAGTACAATAATAGTTAAAAAGTGAAATGCAGTAAGTTTAATTATAAAATGATTGCTATTAAGTGATAAAAAGTGAAATATTATTAATTACAGTTCGATGCATACATATATATACGAGTCCATGTAACTAATTAGAAATTATAATTTTCATTTTGACCATTTCATGTAACTAATATTAAAATAATAACTTCAATCTTTTGAGAAATAGCATAAAAATTAAATACTGTCACAATTGTGTTACATTTTTCACAGATATATTTATAATATTTTTCCATGACACGAAATACATAAAGTGAAACATAGTTTACATAACAAACAAGATTATTCCCTTAAAAGCTGATGAATAAGCGGAATGGACTATCTAAGTGTTATTTTATTCAAATTCAATTACTAGAGGAACACAGAAACAATAAACGAAATTATGTAAATTTAAGTGTCAACAATAGTACATTTTCAAAGACAACAAAATAATTCCAGCATTTCCAGTATCAGTAGACACCCTGTATTTAAGTGACAAAATTTTGGATCCCTTGTATTTAATTTTATTATGTATTTGTACAATTTTCCTTTGTATCAGTTGCAAAACTGTGCACATGGCCAGTGCTTCCTTTTTACATGGTACGGAAATTATACACATCATCGTTCAAATAATCATCTGCATATACTCCTGAAACCTAACACGAATGCCTACCACAGTACCTGATTTTGTCGAAATAAATTTGAACCGAAGAAATTGGAGTAACGCAGCCAACACTTGCAAGCTTCGTAGCCCGGGAATTCAAAAAGCGCGGGGCGAGTGAGAACGTCGTGACGTATCACACGTTACCCGTGGTGCACCGCGATCGGCCATCTGGGCCTACCTAACTCACTACTATTTATATACCTTGGTTCCCTCTAACACCAGGTGGAGTTTGTACCATGAATTAAAAAATACCCTGTATTTTGGCTCCAGGAATTATGTATAAAGGAAATTTGTAAGCATATTAGGTGTGACGCAGACTACAAATGCAGATATTTGTATTAATGTTAGCTGAACCCCTGATACCAAGAGCACATCACTATTTCCCAGATTGCAAATACACATATCGGCAAGATGATGTTTCACCCCACAGAGCCAAAACCAAACTATATATGGGTATAGATATTGATGTTGCACAGTGGCTGCGAAACTCTCCATACCTTAATCCAATTGAAAACATTTAGGGAAAATGAAAAGAAAACTGAACAATGTTTCCATTCACAACATTAGCATTAGGAAGAAAATTTCTATATCTGAGGAATGTGAGGAATTTATGGCATCCATGCTGCGTCAGATTAAAGCTGTTTTGCGTGCCAAATGTGGTGTAAGTAATATTAATGATCATGTTGCTGGACTTTTATTCCGATATTGCTGTGTTGCAAGATTTTTTTGTCCATGTAATGTTTTTGATTTTATTATATTTCTTTGTGAATACTTATGTTTTTCATTCGGTACATGGTTGGTTTTAGGAGCTAATAAACTGCTCTTTCTGATTTTGCTGAACACTTTGACATTTTTATACAGTAGATTAATTCCAAATCCGAAAGTTGCTTCAAAACTTTGCGTGTTGTGGACTTTTATCATGGTCTGTAATATCTGCCTTCCCAAGTTAAGTATGAGATGAAACATTTTTAAGAACACTGAATTGAGTTATAATGGGTTTTTCTGGCAACATAATTTCTGATATTCGGAAAATATGAAGCTGGGAGGGGCCAGTGGGGCTGTCAGCAATGGCCACTGGTGTAGGAAAAAATTTTGGCGGGGTTCTCATTGAGAACTATGGCTGCTCATCCTACCCATTCCCAAGTGTATATAAGAGCTTATGCAAGCCATTACTCATGTATGGACATAAAAACCTGTGACATCATATCACGCATGTGGTTGGTTGCAGTGTCAAGT